>JBBPZF010000900.1:0-9110 GCA_038199105.1 Chitinophagales bacterium
AGGCCTGTTGAAATAGGTGACATGGTTGGCGTGCCCGCATCTTTCGGTATCGCGGCCTCTGCTTCTTTAAGGCGTTCAAATACCTGTTGTCTTGCCCAATAAATATCTGCATTGCTGTCAAAGCTGATTGCAATCTTATCTCTAAAATATTTCGAATTTTTGCAAATGAAATTATCCGAAAAGAACTAAAGGAATCACCACAATTAAAATTTGATTTCCTATTTAATTATCAGACCAAGCAGCCATTGCACTCCTATACCTGCGGCAACCGTTACCAGCACTGAAATTTTCCAAACTATAGAAATTTTAGCTTTCTTTTTTTCATCTTCGGCTTCTTTAAAATACATCGGCATAATTATTCGCAAATACACGGCAAGAGATATAACACTATTAATAATAGCAGCTATGGCGAGCCAGGCATATCCATTATCAATAGCCGCCCCAAACAATAAAAACTTTCCTGCAAAACCTGCCAGCGGAGGGATGCCCACGAGTGAGAATAAAAAGATAGTCATATCAATTGTTGTTATGGGATGATGTTTTGCCAGGCCATTGAAATCATCGAGAGTTTTGCCCGCCCATTGTACAATGGCGAATGCACCAATATTCATTGCAGCATAAGCTAATGCAAAAATGATTAAGGAAGGAGTTGCAAGATTCCCGTTTTTAAACACAGCGATAGCAATTAAAAAATAACCCGCTTGTGCAATAGTGGAGTAGGCAAGCAGGCGTACAACATTCTTTTGCCAAAGCGCAACAATGTTCCCGTAAGTCATTGATAACACTGCAGCGATTGCGACAATCAAAGAAACATTTACCGTCGCAGGAAGCTCCTTCATAACTTGTGCAAGCCCAAATAAAGCCCCGATCTTTGGAACAACGGAAAGATGTGCCGCAATTGAAACAGGAGCTCCTTCAAAGGTATCTGGCGTCCAAAAGTGAAACGGAAAGATGGAGGCAGCATAACCGATCCCGGCAAGCAATGATACAAATCCAATGATTAAAATAAAAGGACTGTTACTTAAATGTCGAAGAGAAGATAAAAGGGTACTACCTGTCACGCCTACCCAATAAGTGAGTCCGAATATCATAATGGCGCCCGCGACAGAGCCATATACGAAATATTTTAGAGCGCCTTCAGTAGCGGCATCTGTTTTGGGATACGCTGATAGAGCAAACCCGCTAAGGCTGCTGATCAGTAATCCGAGAACAATGAACATAATGTCCCCGCTTCCGGCCAGCAGCAAAGAACCCAACACTGAGAAAGCAAGCAGACTGTAAATAGTGCCTTCCCGGGGAGTATCTTTCAACTCTGCTCTTGCGAGCAAACAAATTAATAGTGCAGATGGGCAAAGAATTATAACGGCCCAGTTGCTGAGCGTATCCACGCGGAAAGTTTCGGAAAAAACAGTGGTGTTATTTTCTATTCGTATAATGGTTAAAATGGTTGCTGCCGTCAAACCGGTAATCACAGTCCACAGGCTGCCTGACGGTTTATAAAACATGGTAAAGATGAGGGCAATTGCAGCTGTGATCAATACAATGATTTGTGGTAAGATTAATAGAATATCTTTTCCCATGTCATTCATAAGGACAATGATTTTGTGGTTTCATGAATGAGCGATAAAAGAATATTTGGATATAATCCTATTACAAAAATCAGGATAATCAGCAGCACGATTGACCATAATTCATAACCCTTAATATCGTGAAACGATTTAAGTTTTAATTCATCAGGAGTTCCCATGAACGACATTTGTATGGCACGCAAATAAAGCCCTGCGGTAATTACAAGCCCTATCAGCATGCATCCTACGGCTATCGGATATACACTATAACCGCCGAGAAATATTTGGAACTCTGCGGGAAAATGTGCGAGTCCCGGTAAGCCTAATGATGCAAAAGAAGCAATGATAAAAAGAGCGCTCAATACCGGAAAGCTTTTTAATAATCCATGCAGCGATGGCATTTCCCTGGTGGTGAGGCGGTGTTGTAAGGCGCCAATCAACAAAAAGAGCGCACCCGTTACTATGCCGTGGCTGAACATTTGAAGGATGGAACCATCTAACGCCTGTATTGCGGAATCGCCATAAGCCACTGACGCCACAGCTACGCCAAAAACCAGATAGCCCATGTGATTGATGCTGGTATAAGCCACCATTCTTTTAATATCTGTTTGAGCCATAGCAACAAAGGCTCCATAGATTGCGGAAATAACGGCGATTATAATTATATAGATGGCATATTGCCTAAATGTTTCCGGCATCATTTGCAGTGCAAAACGAATGAAGCCATAAGCCCCAAGTTTCAACAGGATTCCCGCAAGTATAGCGCTACCTGTGGCGGGCGCTTCTGTATGCGCTAAAGGCAGCCATGTATGAAAAGGAAATAAAGGAGTCTTAATGGCAAAGGCAATTATAAGTCCCCAAAAAGTAAGTGAGGCAACAGGGCCGGATAAAGAATGCTTTGCAATAAGAACCCGCATATCAAAAGTATGAGGAGTAGTATGAAGATAGATGGAAAGAAAAGCAAGCAATAACACAAGGCTTCCGATAAGGGTGTAAATAAAAAAAGTGATCGCTGCTTTTTTACGATTTTCATGACCCCAACCGGCAATTAAAAAATACATACCGACGAGTGTAATTTCAAAAAAGATATAGAACAGTAAAAGATCGAGTGAAAGAAATACACCGAGGCACGCTGTCTGAAGCATAAGCATTAAAGCAAAATATCCTGATGGCTTTTTTTCTATTTTAGAAGAAAAAACTATGGTTGCAAAAAAGAGAACGGTCGAGAGAAGTACCAATGGATAACTGATGCCGTCTGCGCCTAACCGGTAGGCGGCCCCCAAAGATGGTATCCAGTCCACTTCTTCTATATGAGAAAAACTTCCGCTCATATCATTTATGCCAAACCAGATTGATAACAGCAAAGCGAGTCCGGAAACTACCATGCTTATTAAATGTGCAGCCTTAAGGTTCGATCTCAGCAATAAGATTAGCATAGCACCAACTGCCGGAAGAAATAAAATAATACTTAAAAAAGGAAATGAATGATTCATATAATTATCATTGAAATCAAAACAAAAATTAAAATCAGTAAACCGGCTACTGTTATTACGAGCTCTTTATGCACTAATCCGCTTTGCAATTTTCTGCCCACACGGCCGCTTTCTTTCACGGAGGAGGAAACGCTATAAACTCCTTTTTCAATGCCATTCTCTTCAAAAGAATTTGAAGCAGCACTCAATTGAAGCCCTGTACTTCCTACATCTTCTGTCAGATTATTTAAGATTTTATCTGCACCATACAGCAACTTTGCAATGCTAACGAAGGACTGCCCTGTTTTACTGATGAAAACATTCAGCAATAATTCTACATGATAGAAAAATGCTGTAAGTTTAAGAACAGGTACCACAACCAGTTTTTGATAGCCCCCGGCTACCTGATAATTTCCTCTTGCTGCATTCCAAAGTTTACCATTAAGCCATTTTTCTTTTACGTACCATCCTGCTAACAATCCTGCCACCGCGGCGGTAATACCGGCAATCTTGCTAAGGGTACCTGATGGAATTTCATAACCAGCAAACTTTACTATCGGTTCTAAAAAAAATCCTCCTGCAACAATAAATACGACAAGAATAAAAAGGCCACTGATCATTTGTCTTAAACCAGGCTTATCCGATGTATTCTCTTGCCCTGCCCAAATGCGATTGACGGCTTTCCCCATATATATTGCAGTAAAAAACGCACCGGCAACAGCTATTGTAAAAAATAATAACGAATGTGCAGATTGGGATGTGGATGCAAGTATGCCATCCTTAGACCAATAACCTATTAGAGGAGGAATGCCTGATAATCCGATAGCAGCAATAGCAAATCCTGTAAAAGTTGACTTCAATTTTTTACCTGCGCCGCTAATATCTTCAAAGGCAGTGCTGTGATAAACATGCTGAAAAATGCCTGCTCCCAAAAATAGGCTGCTCTTCATAAAAGCATGCGCTATCCAGTGGGCAAAGGCTGCACCGGGACTGCCAGCGCCTACAGCCAATAACATAAACCCAAGCTGGCTTGACGTAGAGGCAGCGAGAAGTTGCTTTACATCTTTTGCAGTGATTGCGGTAATGCCCGTAAGCAAAATGGTAATGCCGCCAACAATCCCTGTAATAAATAATACATCTTCGTTAAGCAATGGATAAATCCTGAACAGTAATATGGCTCCGGCTGCCACCATGGTTGCCGAATGAAGTAATGCAGACACGGGCGTCGGCCCTGCCATAGCACCCGAAAGCCAACTTTGAAACGGCACCTGCGCCGACTTTCCCATAATGGCTATCAAAAGAAAAATTCCTCCCAACGTAGAAATTTGTTTTTCAGTATTAGCCGTAATATGCGTACTACCAAGTGTAAGTATTAGAATGAAAATGCCTGCATACAAACCCATATCCGTAAAACGGGTGAGCATGAAAGCTTTTACGGCGCCCTGCCGCGCTTCGGGCTTTTCGTGCCATGTACCTATCAACAGGAAAGAAGCGGCACCCATCATTTCCCATGCAGTAATAAAGAGTAACCAATCGCCTGCAAAAACAAGTAACTGCATGCTGGCTAAAAATAAAGATATGCCTCCCCAAAACCATGTCTTACCTTTTTTCTGCGCCATATATTCCAGTGAATAAATAAAGATGGCAAGAGCAACAACCGATACAGTAATTGAAAGCACACAGGCATTGACGTTAGCATATAAGAGAAATGGCTGACCGGGTAAACCTGCAAAGTAATATTCAACGGGGGACGTTTGCTGAACAGAAAAAAGTAAAAATAAAGATGCTGCAAGGGATAGCGCTGAAGCTATAATAGTGATCCATCCATGCCGGATGCGAAGAACATAATTTAAAAAAGATGCGGCTAAGAGAGCCAGGATGATAGTAGATAAAATAATTTCCATTAGTTATTTTTTGCCGATCTAATTTGCTTCATAATAATATGCCGTTCTATTGACATAATGTATCGCTGCTGCTGCGCAATTTTTTAAAATATTTACACGATACTCACTTTATTCTTTTAACTCCGCGGCTTCCTCCACTTCAACAGAACCTTTGGTGCGAAACCGTTGTGTGGCTATAGCGAACCCGACTGTTGCTTCCAGCGCCATTACCGTCATTACCACCAACACAAACATTTGTATTGAAAATGTGTTAGGATGCAGGTAAAACCAAAAGGCTACCAGGTTAAGCATGGCTGCGCCTAGCATCAGTTCAATACCCATCATAATCATCACGAGATTTGTTTGATTAAGCGCTCCGTATACACCAAGGCCAAATAAGACAGCCGCTATAACAAGTACTATGATTAGTTCGGTCATTGATTTTTAATTGATTTAAAAGTGAGAGCGGTAGCGACGGCTGCAATCATTGCCACTAAAATAGAAGTGCCTGCAGTTTCAAAGATCATCATGGAACGCTGCATCAATTCAATTCCGAGGTCGTGGTTTTGCCGGGCTGGTGATGGCACAATTTCCATCGAAAGTCTCCACGGATGTAAAACTGCAACCAATGCAAAACAAAGACCTGTAAGCAAAGCAAAAAGGAAAGATGCTTTTTTCTGGTGGCTCATATCCATATTGCCCATGCCGCCTGGATCCATCATAAACATCATCATGAAGATTGCCATGATCGTCATTTCTGTTGCCATCATCATAAGTTGTAATACACCCAGGAACTCGGCCTGCATTACCAGGAACAACAGGCCAATAGCTGCCATCGAAGCCAGCAACGACAAGGCGGACCTAATCATGGATTTGGTCATAAAGACCCGCCAGCCAAACCATATAGCCGTCAATCCAAATGCAACCAGGAAAATGATTCTTTCAATATTCATTCATTCATTTTATTTTCTTCTTCATATCAACAATAAAATGCCGACCCAAAGGATGTTAAACAAAGCAGCGGGTGTCAAATATTTCCAACTCCATTCGAGCATATCATCGTGCCGGATGCGTGGCATAAAATTTCCGGCAAAGAAAAACGAAGCCGCCACTGCGATTGTTTTTATAAATGTCCAGATAAAGCCAGGAAGAAATGGCCCTTGCCATCCACCGAGGAATAAAACTGTAACAGCCAATGACAGGGATAATATCAACATCAGCCTTCCAAGCCGGAATATTAATAATCGTGCGCCTGTAAATTCAGCCCATGCTCCACCGACAAGTTCACCAGGCGCCAGCGGTAAATCAAATGGCGGAAGAAAAGCCAGCGCCATGGAAGCCAGATAAAAAAGCACAAAGCCAACAGGCTGGTAAATGATGTTCCATAGAGATGCTTGTGAATTAACAATGGCCTCCATACTCATAGACTCTGCACGCATAACGGTAGCAGTTATAGCCATAACTATCGGCATGGAGTAGGCGATTAATTGCCCGAGAAAACGCCAGCCTCCAATCATAGAATAAACGCCGTTAGGCGCCCAACCTGCCATGACCATAGCTACCATAACATAAGCAAACACAGCATTGATAAATAGTGCCCCGGTGGAGAGCCCTGTAATTGTAAACTCTTTTGAAAAAGGCAATACGCCTATCGCAAGCAGCGCTGCTGCAATAAACAAAACCGGAGCCATTTCGTAAAACACTTTATCACGCTGATGGGGCTTCACATCTTCCTGGGTAAAATAAAATACAAGTGAATTAAAAGGCGCAGTGAAGTCCCATTTTTTTCTTATTGAATACTGTTCCAAAACAGCAACAAGGTAAATGGCAACGAGATATAAAATAATAAAGAGAAAATACATCATAGCTTTTTTACTTTTCCTGGTAGCCGGTTTTTAAACTTTTATTTTTAGCTCAATACTTCTTTTGATGCGAACGCTTTATCAACCTTCAGAATTTTGCGTTTCATCCGCTATTTCCATCGGCGATATATCGAGTCCTGCAATAGCCGTCAATGCATCGCTAAGTTCTTTTCCTTTGCTGATATGCGAAATCAGTTTAGCATGTGCCGAAGAAGCTGTATGCAATTCAAACTTATTTATTTTTCCTTCCTTTATTTCCAATACTAAATGTAATCTTCCATTAGGCGCTTCAATAAAAGCTTCCCCATTATGGTCTCCGTTAAATTTATTATCAGTGACGGCTGCAGGTAAAATCTCAAATACATTTTTATTGAAATCTTCTTCATCAATCAATTCCATACTTTGCTCAATTTCTGAAAGCCGTACAAGCAAATGCCCCCATGAATTATTTTCATGGAGCACAATTGGTGTAAAATTTCTTTGCCGATAAAAAGGATTTGATGAACGCATATCATCGGCTATGCCTGCCGCTTTTGCCAATGGTCCTGACACATTTTTAAGCATGTTGTTTGGAATGATCCCAATACCGTTTAATCTCTTTTTGAGATAGGGTATTTTTTTTATTTTGTGAACAAGGCTCAATACGTTTTTCTTTTCTCCTTTGCCTGATTGCAACTCGTAACAAAGTTTGGACGCTGTGTGGTGAATGTTGCTATCACCAATAGTCATGCTGAAAACACTTAGCCAATTCAAATGACTTTGGATTCGGGTTTTCTCAAGTATTAAAATTTCGTCAACCTTATCATGGTCGTTAGTATTCGTCAATGCTTTAAAAAGTAAGAGCCGGTAAACAGGGTTTATCAGCGGATAATGTTTTATAAAATGTTGCTGAAGCTGATCAAAGTTTTCAGGCAATTGATGTGATGGTTTATTTTCACAACCGGCTTTAAAAACGGTATCTCCGTCTAACTTCATTTTTATTATTAAGCCTCCCGGTAAGCCAGGATGAAAGGGCCCAAAAAATACATCATTCATTTCCATCGCCAATCCATCTTCGCTCCTCGGCATGTCCTTCGTCATGGCCACCATAGACATGAAACCCATGTCACCATGGCCTTTGTGTTCTCCTTCGTTTGACGAATCACCCTCTTTCTTATGTTCATGATGCTGCTTATGTGCTTCGTGTTTTTGATTCATGTCCATTTGATCATGTGCATCTTCTTTTTTTACCAGCATCATTCCGCACTTGGGGCAAATGCCTGGCGTATCACTTTGTACCTCCGGGTGCATAGGGCATGTATATAAGTTTTTATTCTCTGACGGTGTGCTGTCATCATGATTATTTCCGTCTACATGCGAATGACTATGTTCATCATGTTTTTCTTCATGTTGATGGTGCTGCTCACTTTCTTTCGGCGGCATATCCATTTTCTTTTCTGCATCGTTCTTTTTTACTAAAGCCATCCCGCATTTAGGACACTCGCCCGGCTCGTCATTTTGAACTTCAGGGTGCATGGGGCAGATGTAGATTGATTTGCTTTCTTCTTTTGAGTCATTGTCACCGCCTTGTTCATCTTTAGTTTCTTCTGTATGCTGTGCGGTATTTTTATCATGCGTGGATCTATGATTATGATGTTGATTACTTTTGCTTTGCTGCATATCCATCTCTTGTTCTGCCTCTTCTTTTTTTACTAAAGCCATCCCACATTTAGGACACTTGCCGGGCTTGTCACTTTGCACTTCGGGATGCATGAGACAAGTGTATTGAATATCGCTTTCATGCAGCAATGCAGATTCGAAGGGAGTTGCATTTTCCGCCCACATTGAAGTAAAGAAAACTTCATGATGAAGACGATTCATTTTTTCGGCAGTCAGTATGAAATCGGGATAGGGCAATTGTTCTACACTTTGCATATCAATAAAAACCAATAAACGGGGCCGTGGCATTTGAGAATAAGTGATAGCAACATGCTGAAATAATGTTTCGGGTAATGGAGATGTAACCAGTAACACATTCGCATGGCGAGGCGTCGGCGTAATGCTTATTCCTTCCTGGTACGGGTTAAATCCTTTTGCTAAAAAGATGTCCAGGCCTGGAACAGGATACACACGTAAAGATTGGTTGGCAATCTTTGTAAGCGTTTGCCGCAAGGAATTGTTCTTTCCTTTTCTTACACCTGTTATTGAGGATTGATTATTTGCCATTATTGTCTTTTGAGCCCTCCCTCACGCCATGTATAAAGCAAGCCGAGAAAAAGTATGGCGAGGAAAACACCCATGTCAAGCAACGCCGTTATTCCGAGTTCTTTGTAAACTACCGCCCAC
>JBBPZF010000901.1:0-4003 GCA_038199105.1 Chitinophagales bacterium
AATGGCGATATAGATGTAAATAAATTAGTGAGTTTGGAAAAACAACTTCTTGTAAAGGCGGCAGTCAAAGAGCATGGCGCTTCAAACCATAAAGTTCTAAAAGATAATTTGCCTGAAAGTATTAGTTATAGCGAAATAAGAATGGTGTTGGCAAGTGAAAAGGCCGGCATGTAAAATTTTATTTTCTCAACATGCAATTCATGATCGCCAATACCGATCCAACAATAGCCAAAAATTGCACAATGCCAACTATATAAATAGATCGCATAATATCATTCTTATCTTCTTTAACAAGAAGGGAGTCTTTACGATTATTGAATTCGGAAGTAACTTCGGATTTTACAAAATCAACTAATTGTTGAGCTTCATTATCGCCGAACTTGGTTTTTAAAGCGTTGTATAATTGTATTTCTGAAATCCTCATTTCATAAATACAATAAAATTGCCAGAAAAAACATTTAGCTAACGGTGCAATATTTTAATTTTATTTCCTACCTTCGCACTCCCAAAAAAAGTTCTTTAGAAGAAATCATAGAATTGGGAGTTCTAATCCTGAGCTTGTCGAAGGAAAGAACGTTAACACCAAAAATTTAATTATGGCAAAAGAAGTAACAGGCTATGTCAAGCTACAATGCAAAGGCGGACAAGCTAACCCGGCGCCTCCAATAGGCCCCGCCCTCGGTTCGAAGGGTATCAACATCATGGAGTTCTGCAAACAATTCAATGCAAGAACCCAGGACAAACAAGGGAAAGTTCTTCCCGTTCTCATCACAGTTTATGGAGATAAGTCATTTGATTTTGTTATCAAAACGCCTCCGGCTGCAGTACAATTAAAAGACGCTGCAAAAATCCAAAGTGGAAGTAAAGAGCCAAACAGGAATAAGGTCGGTAAGGTTTCCTGGTCACAAGTGGAAGAAATAGCAAAAGATAAGATGGAAGATTTAAATGCTTTCAGCTTAAATAGCGCTATGAAAATGGTAGCCGGCACTGCACGTAGCATGGGTTTAACTGTAGATGGTAAAGCCCCGTGGGATAATTAAATTTATAAGATTTCCCTTGAGGGAATAAACTTTTACAAATGATTACTAAAAAAAGAAAAGAAGCCAACGCAAAGGTTGACCAGAATAAAATCTACTCACTCAAAGAAGCGTCTGCTCTTGTTAAAGATATTAATACAACCAAATTTGATAGCTCTGTTGATCTTCACATTCGTCTTGGTGTAGATCCTAAAAAAGCTGACCAGGCCGTTCGTGGTACAGTTTCTTTACCACACGGTACGGGAAAAACTAAAAAGGTATTGGTGCTTTGTACACCCGATAAAGAAGAGGCAGCAAAAGAAGCGGGAGCAGATTTTGTTGGCCTTGATGAATTTATTACTAAGATAGAAGGTGGATGGACAGATGTTGATGTAATTATTGCAACACCTTCTGTGATGCCTAAGATTGGTAGATTGGGTAAAGTATTGGGACCAAGAAACCTGATGCCCAATCCTAAGACCGGTACGGTTACAAATGACGTTGTTGCTGCGATCAATGATGTGAAAGGCGGTAAGATTGCTTTCAAGGTTGATAAGGTAGGGATTGTTCATGCTTCTATTGGCCGTGTAAGTTTTTCTCCTGAAAAGATTGCCGCGAACAGCCAGGAATTAATTAATGCAATTATTAGGTTGAAACCCGCTACATCAAAAGGCATCTATTTGAAAGGCCTTAGCATGGCAAGCACAATGAGCCCCGGCATTACCATTGATGCAAAATCAGTATCTAATTAAATTATTCGCTTCACTTTTTTAAGTGGCAAAATCAAGGATATGAATAAAGAACAAAAACAGGAAGTAATAGACGCTTTGAAGGATAAGTTTACCCAGTATTCTAATTTTTACATTACTAATACCGAGAGCTTAAGCGTTGCACAAGTTACTAACCTCCGTCGCCATTGCTTTAATAAGCAGGTGGAAATGAAGGTTGCGAAAAATACACTTATTAAGAAGGCTTTGGAGAGTCTTGATAATGAAAAATATGCTGGCGTTTACGATTCGTTGCACCAGGTTACAGCATTAATGTTTAGTGAAAGCCCCAAAGAGCCTGCACTTATTATAAGCAGTTTCCGCAAAGAATTAAATAAAGAAAGACCTGTTCTTAAGGCTGCTTTTTTAAATGGGGATATTTTTGTAGGGGATAATCAATTGGTTAATCTTACAAAAATTAAAACTAAAAATGAATTAATTGGTGAAGTGATTGGTTTGCTTATGTCTCCAATTCAAAGGGTGATTGGGGCTTTGCAAAATAGAGAGGAAAAAGCCGGTGATAGCGAGCCTTCAACAGTGAATGCCGATGCTGCTTCGTCTGAAGCAAAATCTCCTGAACCTGCTACAGAGGCGGCGAAGCCTGAAAGCGTAAAAGCTCCTTCGAAGGTTGAAACTCCTGAAGCTTCAAAAGCTGAAAGTTCTGAAGCACCTAAAGCTGAGCCCAAGGAAACTCCGAAAGCTGAAGCTACAGAAGCACCTAAAGCTGAGCCCAAGGAAACTCCTAAAGCTGAAACTACAGAAGCACCGGAAGCTGGGTCTAAGGAAACTCTCAAAACTGAAGCTACAGAAGCACCTAAAGCTGAGACCAAAGAAACTCCTAAAGCTGAAACTACAGAAGCACCTAAAGCAGAGACTAAGGAAACTTCTAAAGCTGAGACTACAGGAGCTCTGAAAGCTGATAATGGGGAAACATCAAATGCGGAAATTAGTAAAGCAGCAGAAGATTCATCAGCATCACAGCCGGAACCTGGGGCAAAATAATATTGAAAGTCTTTTAATTAAATAAATTTTTTAAAAACCCTCCGCCGGATCGGTTGAGCTGAAAAGAAGGCGGAAAAAATTAAACTAAAAACAATGGCAGACGTAAAAGCATTAGCTGAAAACTTAGTAGGTTTAACAGTAAAAGAAGTTCAGGAATTAGCTGAATTCTTAAAATCAGAATATGGTATCGAACCGGCAGCAGCAACAGTAGTTGCAAGTGCAGATGCTGGTGGTGGTGCAGCAGCGGTTGAAGAAAAAACATCTTTTGATGTAATTCTGAAAGCTCCTGGTGCTAACAAACTTGGTATCGTAAAAATTGTAAAAGAACTTACTGGCTTAGGATTGAAGGAAGCAAAAGATCTTGTGGATAGTGCACCTAAAGCTATTAAGGAAGGAGTAGATAAAGCTACAGCCGAAGAAATTAAGAATAAACTCACCGAAGGTGGGGCTGATGTAGAAGTTCAATAATTATACATTGAAGTTTTTATAGAGGTCGGTATAACTCCGGCCTTTATTCGTTTAATCTTTTTCAGTTTTTAATTTTACGTTAAATGTTCTCTCAAGACGTTTAGCATAAAATTTGATATAGATTAATTTCAGGAATTATTCTTACTTTTGCACTCCTTTATTTTCCGGTAAGTGGCAAAATACCTGTAATTACCCTTTTAAAGGCCCTCTCACTTTAAATTATTTTAACTCAAATATGCCTTCAACTAAAGTTGCTCCAGATCAAAGAATCAGTTTTGGAAAAATTGAACATTTGGCGGAAACCCCGGATCTATTGGGGATACAGATACAATCATTTAAAGATTTTTTCCAGTTAGAAACCACCCCGGATAAACGTAATGTTGAGGGGTTATTTCGTGTGTTTAAGGAGAACTTTCCTATTACAGATACACGTAATATTTTCATGCTGGAATTTCTTGACTATTTTGTTGATCCTCCGCGTTACACTATTGAAGAATGTATCGAAAGAGGCCTTACTTATGCGGTCCCTCTAAAAGCCAAACTTCGCCTAAGTTGTAATGATGAAGAACATGTGGATTTCCAAACCATAGTTCAGGATGTTTTCCTTGGAAATATTCCCTAAATGACTCCTCGCGGTACCTTTGTTATAAACGGTGCTGAAAGGGTTGTTGTAAGCCAGTTACATCGTTCACAAGGTGTATTTTTTGGTCAGTCAGTTCATCCAAATGGAACAAAGATTTATTCTGCAAG
>JBBPZF010000902.1:0-8646 GCA_038199105.1 Chitinophagales bacterium
ATAAGGAGTAAGGTCTGTGCCGCCACCAAACCAACGGTCAATTACTTCATCTTTTTCATTGTACAATTCGAACATGCGGTAATTGCAATGTACTGTAGGCACAAAAGGATTCACAGGATGCATTACTATACTTATACCACAGGCAAACCATCTTGATCCGTCAATCTTCAACTGTATTCTCATAGCTTCTGTTACATCACCAAAAACTACGGAAGTATTTACGCCGCCTTTTTCAAAATCATTTCCATTGGAAATAACTCTTGTTCTTCCACCACCGCCTTCTGCTCTTTCCCATCTATCTTCAATAAATTTTGTTTTACCGTCCACCTCTTCTAAGGCAGAGCAGACGCGGTTCTGTAAATCTTCTACAAATACTATCCAATCCTCTTTAATGGTCATCTTTAGAATTTTAGAACTTCGTGGCTCATGGTTCCCCTCCTCTTGAGGGGTTAGGGGAGGCCGTATTCCTTCACTGCATCCACAAAAGCCTTTGCATTTTCGACAGGAACGTTTGGCGTAATACCATGACCAAGGTTAGCAATGTAATTCTGCACACCAAAATCATCTATCATTTTCTTCACTTCTTTTTTAATTAAAGGAATCGGCGCTAATAATTTTGCAGGATCAAAATTTCCTTGCAGCGTTATTTTATTTCCGGTCAATTCTCTCGCATATTGAGGTGTGATGCACCAATCAAGTCCGAGCCCTGCGGCACTGCTTTCGCTAAGGTCTTTTAATGCATACCAGCTACCTTTTGGAAACAAAATTACAGGTGCAATACCTTTTAGGCCATCGGCAATTTGAATTAAGTAAGGCTGTGCGATGAGCTTAAAATCAGCCGGGCTCAAACAACCACTCCAGCTATCAAAAACCTGCAATACATCAGCGCCAGCTTTGGCCTGCGCTTTTAAATAATCTATTGTTGTGTCGGTTATCTTTTGTAATAACTGGTGAGCCATTTCCGGTTCAGTAAAACAAAACTGTTTTGCTTTATCCCAGGCCTTACTTCCTTTGCCTTCTATCATGTAACACAAGATGGTAAACGGAGCTCCTGCAAAACCAATCAATGGAACACGACCATTTAGTTCTTTTTTTGTAAGAGACAAAGCATCAGTTACATAACTTAAACTTTCTGCGGCATTACCCGTTACTAATGCATTAATATCTTTTTGTGTTTTTATTACATTTGGCAGTGAAGGTCCCTTGCCTTCTTCCATCAAGACTTCCAATCCCATTGCCTGTGGAATAACAAGGATATCAGAAAAGATAATTGCTGCGTCTACGCCTACCTGTTCTATTGGCTGCAAAGTAATTTCTGTTGCAAGCTCCGGAGTTTGTACGCGGGTAAAAAAATCGTACTTATCTCTCAACTTAATATAGTCGGGTAAATAGCGGCCAGCCTGCCGCATCATCCAGACTGGTGGCCGTTCTACTTTTTCACCTTTTAGTGCTCTTAATAAAAGATCGTTTTTTATTTGTTGCATTTAAGAAACTTTTTTTTTGCTGAAATAATTAATTGCCTGTTCTACCAAATTTTTCTTCCCTGGAAAATCAGCAATAATAACAGGTTGTTGTGTAAAAGGTTTTAATGCATCTGCCGTTGTACTGCCGATAGCAAAGACTTGCGTTTGGTTTGATATAAAATTTTTTAAGAAAAAACTATGTACTGCGCTTGGACTGAAAAATAAAATGCCATCATATACTTTTGAAATCTTTTTCGCAGTTTCTATTGTTTTATAAACAACCAATTCTTCAATGTCAATATTATTATCCTTTAGTTTTTTTGGTAACTCGTCTCTTCTTTGATTGCCGCAAAAAAAATATACTTTTTTTATCCCTTTCTCGCTCACAATATTTTCTGCAAGTTCGGCTGCATTATTTCCAATGCCAGATAAATTGCTTTCTCCAAAAATATCCTTTACTAATTTCTTTGTTGTATTGCCAATGCAGAAAACTTTCCACGAAGATTTTGAATGAATAAACTTTCTTATCGCCTCCACGGCATTCATGCTGGTAAAAACGACGTTGATATTTTCACGCGAAAGTTGCTCGATTTTTTTTGCAAGCGTATCGTCAATAATTTCTTTCGTATTTATAAAAGAATTTTCATCAATAATAATATCATGTTGAGCAGCTTCATCTATTAATGCCTTTCCTACGGATCGCGTACTCAATATGTTTACTTTACTTTTTTGCATTCTTTATTTCATCAATTATTTTTCGCACATCTTTATTTTGCAATAATTCATTTCCTGATGTGTAACCAAGCTCACTGGCAGCAGTATACGCACTTTCTTTTTCGATTCCTATTATTTGCTTTCCATCAGTGCTGCAAATATTTCCTTTAAAAATAATTTTATCGCCTATCACTTCGGCAAGCCCGCTTATTGGCGTAGAGCATCCTCCTGATAAAGCCCTTAAAAAATCTTTTTCAATTTTTGTACACAGAGCCGTATCATCATCATTTAAAACGTTACAAACTTCATAAGGATAGGCATCGTCTTCCCTGCAAACAATTACAATAGCTCCCTGCGCCGGCGACGGCAACATCCAGTCAAGATCAACAGAAGTTTCGGGGCGCAGATCGATTCTTTCAAGTCCTGCAGCCGCAAAGATGGCTCCGTTCCAGTTGTGTTCACTTATCTTTCTCAATCGAGTATTCACGTTCCCTCTCAGGTTTTCTATGGTATGATTGGGATATCGGTGAAGCCATTGAGCCATGCGCCGGATACTGCTTGTGGCGATTGTTGCTTTACTATTTTTATCTTCTAAAAAGGAAGGATCATTTTTGTAAACGAGAATGTCTTTAAAGGAAGCTCTTTCTAAAACTGCTGCTTGCTTTATTCCTTCAGCGGGTTTTGTAGGAACATCTTTCATTGAGTGAACCGCTATATCAATGCGCCGATTGAGCAAAGCAGCATCAAGCGATTTTGTAAAAATCCCTTGCACACCTAATTCGTACAAAGGTGTAATGGTGTCAACATCTCCTTCACTTTTAATGTAAACGAGCTCCGATGCAATATCATTTTCTTGTAAGAGCTTTTGCACAAGTGTAGCCTGCCATACAGCCAATTGGCTTTCACGGGTTCCTATCTTAATTACCTGTTTCAATTCATGTGAAGGTAAAGGCTTAAAGCACTAATGTACTGGCAACCCTTATTATTTTCGT
The DNA here is from genome assembly GCA_038199105.1 of Chitinophagales bacterium. Taxonomy (GTDB): domain Bacteria; phylum Bacteroidota; class Bacteroidia; order Chitinophagales; family Chitinophagaceae; genus Ginsengibacter. The sequence continues at coordinate 3,170 of JBBPZF010000902.1, forward strand.
TGTGTAATTGGATAGCAAGTGAAGATACTGTCTTGTGAATTTTTTCTTCACTGTATTCATCATGGAAAAGAAGTTCATTTAATTCCTGGAGTTGTGATTTTATCTTACGCAAAAGTGGACTGTTTGCCTGCCTGCGATACCATTCCATCATATTTTGCATTGTTGAATCTATAATTTCAATGGCCTGGGGAATCTCCGCCTGTCTTAATGAAATTGTTTTATCAAGAATCACAGAGATCTCGTCAACATTGAGGTATTCGACGTTGTGTAAATTTCTTACAACGGGATCTACATTTTGTGGAACGGAAAGATCTAAAATTAAACGTGGCTTTTGTGTAATGAAAAAAGCAGGATGAACTGTATAGCTATCTGCTGTTGAACTTACTAAAATTATATCCGCATCATTAGCGGCTTCTGCAAGATTCTTGTATGGAAGAAAAGTTGCATTGCACTGCTCAGCAAGTTCCAAAGCTTTACTGTCAGTACGGTTAGTGAAAATTAAATCAGCATCTGGTATATACGTTCGCAAATTTTTTCCGACGTGATTGCCAAATTTTCCGGTGCCAACCAAAAGAATTTTTTTATTAAAAATATCGGTAATTTTTTCTTTTATAATTTCAATAGCCGCATAAGAAACAGAAACCGTTCCGGAGCTTAGTTTGGTTTTTGTTTTAATTTCCTTAGAAGATTGCAGCGCATAATTCACCATTTTTTCCAGGAAGCCGTTCATACAATCATACTGCTTCGATGTTTTTGCAGCCTGCTTTATTTGCGATAAAATTTCATAGTCGCCAACTATTTGTGAATCAAGGCCGGCAGCTACTTTAAATAAATGTTCTGCAGCAGCGCCTCCCTGGAACTTGTATCCATGCTCAATAAAGTCGTGCATATTTCCATACGCGTGTATGCAAAGCATTTCAATAAGCTCTTGCGGATGATCGCATATTCCATAAATTTCAGTACGGTTACAAGTGGAAAGCACCATGCAGGCAGGAAACTTTTTGGCGAAAGCCTGCTGCAACAATAAAATTGTTTGTTCAGGCAGAAGAGAAAATTTGCCGCGGACACTAATATCACTTTTGCGATAGTTAATTCCAGCTATACAAAAATTATTTAAAAAATTATGTGTCGTTTCTATAAACATCAATGCTTGCAAAAATATTTTTATGCCACTTCGGAAAAGTCATGGAAAAGTCATAAGAAAAAAAGCAAAGAATTATTTAGAGTCCATATTGTAAGCCTAAACGGTTTCTTGTTTATTTTTTTATCAGCCATACATTTGCAAAAAATTAAAAATAGGAAATGAGTAATGCAACAGGTAAAGGAATTTTATTGATGAATCTCGGTTCTCCAAACTCAACCGAAGTGGCCGATGTAAAAAAATACCTCGACCAGTTTTTAATGGATGAAAGAGTGATTGATAAATCATGGTTAATGCGGGCTCTACTGGTAAAAGGTATTATTGTTCCTTTCAGGGCACCTAAATCTGCAGAGGCTTATAAAACGATATGGACTAATGAAGGATCGCCTTTGGTTGTTTTGACTAAGCAATTGCAGGCAGCATTGCAAAGCAGGATTGAGGAACCGGTAGAGATAGCAATGCGCTATGGTAGTCCTTCGCCGGAAGAGGCTTTCGATGCTTTGTTACAACGGTCTCCTGATCTTAAAGAAGTAATAGCACTTCCTCTTTACCCGCATTATGCAATGTCGAGTTACGAAACTGCTGTAGCATACGCCAAAGAAGTTCACCGTAAAAAAGAGTATTCATTCAAGTTAGAGTTTATTGCTCCTTTTTATAATGAGCCACACTATATTGATGCACTTGCAGATGTTTTCAGGCCTTATATTCAAAATGATTATGATCATTTGCTTTTCAGTTATCACGGGGTACCGGGCAGGCACATTCGAAAAAGCGATATTACAGGAAGCCATTGCCTCCAGGTAGAAAACTGTTGTGAAGTTGCCTCTCCTGCTCATGCACATTGCTACAGGCACCAGGTATTTACCACTACAAAATTGATTACTGAAAAATTAAATATTCCAAAAGAAAAATATAGTGTCTCCTTTCAATCAAGACTGGGCAAGGGCTGGCTTACGCCTTTCACCGATATCAGGCTGGCAGAAATGCCGGCGGAAGGAATAAAAAGATTATTAATCGTTTGCCCGGCTTTTGTAAGTGACTGTCTTGAAACTTTGGAAGAGATTAAAATAAGAGGAAAGGAAATATTTCTAAATGCAGGAGGCGAATCTTTCGAAATGATACCCTGTCTTAATACAAACCCGCTTTGGGTAGAGGCAATAGAGGGGTATGTAGAAAATTATAACGGGCCACAGCAATCTGTTTTTAATACAATTGCGTAAAAGTTTATATAAAGCCGTAAATCAATAGGGCGCTTAATATTATATTTGCAAATTCATCATCGAATAAAATCCTCTTGAGCAGCAAGACTTCAGAACGAAAAGCATTTTTTAAAAAGATCCGGGGGCAGGAAACAACTGAAACCGAGATGAGCTTTATTGATCATCTCGAAGTGTTGCGCTGGCATATTGTGCGTGCGGCGGCGGTGCTGTTGGTCGTTGCTATTTTCATTTTCATTTATGTAGATTGGATATTTGACAATATTGTATTTGCACCAGCGCGAAAAGACTTTGTAACCTATACCGGGCTTTGCAACCTCAGCCATAAACTTCATTTAGGAGATGCACTTTGCATGCCGCCGGTAGATATCCAATTATTAGGAAGCACAGTAAGCGGTCCTTTTATGTCTGCTATTTCCATTTCATTTATGGGTGCTATTATCATTGCATTTCCTTATTTATTCTGGGAGCTCTGGCGCTTTGTAAAACCAGCTTTAACATCTAAGGAAGTTTCTTATGCAAAAGGAAGTATTGGCTGGGTTTCATTATGTTTCTTTAGTGGTGCAGCATTTGGTTATTATTTGCTGGCTCCCTTTACATTTAATTTTCTTGCCAATTTTCAATTAGGCACATTGGGCGTTTATAAATACCTGCCTACGCTCGACGATTATATTGATACACTCACTTCACTTATATTGGGCTGTGGTATTGCATTTGAACTTCCTGTGCTTGCTTATGTATTGTCTAAACTCGGTATTATCACACCGGCTTTTTTAAAGACATATCGCAAGTATGCTTACGTTATAATTCTTATAGTTGCCGCCGTTATCACGCCTTCACCCGACTGGACCAGCCAAACTATAGTAGCTGTGCCATTGATTTTATTATATGAAATAAGCATTTTTATAAGTAAAAGGGTTGACAGGTTGAAGGTTAAAACTGAGGCTGAGTGGGATTAAGCTAACCCTCACTTTTCAAAAAAACGTTAAAACGTCAGTTGTTTGGCAAAATAATTTTGCAACGGATTGCGTTTGGAATAAATTGCAGCAAGCTCTCCGTAAAAATGAATAACCGTACCCTTCATACTTCTTTTGTAATCCTTTGTTCCTGGATATTTTTTTCTTTTACCCCACATAATAGAACAAATAGTGCCACCTATCGCCCTGGCAATTCAATAAAAAAAACCAGGACATCTACAGACAATCCTTACTACATTATTATTTCAAAAAAAGATTATGAATTAAAAGTGTTTGATGATGAGGGGTGGTATGCAACGTATCCCTGCGTTTTTGGAAGCAATGATATACGCGATAAATACATGGAAGGTGATAAAAGAACACCCGAAGGAAAATTCAAAGTACTGCTAAAAAAAATTCATCCAAAATGGGGTTTTGAGCTTTTGCTTGATTACCCTAATGAAGAAAGCGTCCGCAAATTCAAGGAAAGAGTGACTAAGGTCTTAGTGCCCCGCAATGCACGAATAGGAAGCGGTATTGCCATACATGCAACAAGGCCACAAGAAGAATGGACGGTAGATTATTATCAAAACTGGACAGACGGATGCATCTCTCTCAAATATACTGAGGCAAAAGACCTCTACAGTTATATTCCTGTAGGCACGCCGGTGACTATTGTAGAATAATTTTTGTCCTTGCTTTTCTAAGACTAATACTAACAGGTAGGCAATTTTCTTTTAATATTTTTTAAATTATTTATACAAACAGTCGTGTAACGTTGTAGTTATCAATAATTTTTCTTACTTTGAAGACGATTAAAACCTACAGATATGAGAAATCTAATTTTGTGTTTTATTTCGTTATCCCTTCTAAGCTGTAATTCCAAAAAGCAAGATTTAAATATGCCTGGCACCTACATGATGCTTTCGCAAACTTTAAATGATGGTACAAAAGATACAAAGTACACGTCGCTTAAACAGTTGAAAACTTATACAGATGATTTTTTCATGTACACGCAAGTCGATCCCGATGATTCAGTTTCATCGAAATTTGGAGTTGGGTCATATAGTATTGATTCAGGAAAAGTAGTAGAAAATGTAATTTTCAGCTCTTCAGACACCACTTTTAATAATGCACCGATTTCTTACAGATTAGATATTGATAAAACACCGGATGGCTATACCCAGGTAATTCCGGAAATTGTAACCAGGAACCAGAAATACAAGCTTACAGAAGTGTATAACAAAGTGGGGACCGATGTAAAATCTCCCTTGGATGGCGTTTGGAAGGAAACAAAATCGTATGTGATTAGAGGAAATGATTCGATTACGAATAATCGCACGCAATATAAAGCGTTTAATAATGGCTATTTTATGTTTGGCCAGGCCGTTAAAGACTCAGCTTCCAAAAGCCATACAGGAATTGGGTTTGGGACCTTTGTAATGAACGGAGATAACCAGGCAAAAGAAACTGATCTTAACTCTACCTACTCAATTATAGCCGGCAATACTTTTACTGTGGATATAGAGATGGATGGTGCCGATAAGTACAAGCAAATGATTAATAATGCAGATGGCACAAAAGGTGTTGAATTCTACGAGCGCTTAAAGAAATAAATATATCATCATCGACAACTATTAGTACCCGCTGTTTACCGTCGGCCTCATATCCTCGTCGTTCTCTTTTTCATACACATAAATTTTTACGCTCCATTCAGGCATAGAATAAGTAAGAGCTACCTCTACTTTAAAAGGCTGTATCGCTTTGCTATTCGCACCAAGCTCCAGCATGCTGGAAGCAAAAGCCCTTGATTCGCTTGGGGTATCATATTCACCAGTTAATTTATAGCTCTGTCCATTCTCCAATGAAATCTTTGCTCCATCAAGCTGGCGATAAATTTTCTTATAACCCGCAACCGCTTTATCGAAATCTTCCGTATCGAGCATCAATGCCTGCCAGCTATATGAATTCTGGAGGCTTTTTATTTGCATAATTGTACTTTCTATAGCTCCTGGAGGCGATATTTTGCTGGCATATTCTATAATATTTCCCGACTCTGAAATTTTTTCTCCCTTGATATTATCAAAATGAACATAATAATCCCTCGCTACTTTTTCAATATCGGAGCTAAGAGCTGGCACCAATTTGATTTTAGAAATTTTA
>JBBPZF010000903.1:0-2538 GCA_038199105.1 Chitinophagales bacterium
ATATTTCTATAAAGCAACAGGCAATACAAGCAGATCTTTCAGCGATTACTTACAAGCAAAGTAAACTATCACGAATACCTTCAGCTAACTTTAGTAACAATGATGGTTACAGGTTTGGCAAGTCTCAAAATCCATCAACGGGAATATTGGAAAGCCAGAATTTTTTCCAGGTTGGGTTAAACTTTCAGTCAAGCGTTGATATCTTCAACTGGTTTTCTAAGAAGAATACCATCCTTGCCAATGAATGGTCATTGCAGGCAGCAAAGGCTTCTGTTGATAAATTAAAAAATGATATTGCGCTCACTGTTGCCAATTCATATTTGCAGGTATTGCTGGCAAAGGAGCAACAGGATATTGCAGATGTACAAATAAAGCAATCAACTTCGCAACTTGATATTATAAATAAACAGGTAAAGGCAGGTGCCTTACCAGAATTGAATGCGGTGGAACTGCAGGCACAACTCGCCAATGACAGCGCCACTTATATCTCTTCAAGAGGCAGTGTAGAGCAGGCAAAATATGTATTGAAAGCATATATGAACCTTGATGCCGCCGCCCCCTTTGAAATAGAAGAGCCATCTGCCGATGAAATTCCACTGGAGCCAATAGCAGACCTTCAGCCAGAAAACGTTTATGCGCTTGCGTTAGCTAACCTGCCACAGCAGCGTGTAAACGATTTTAATATAAAAGCGGCGCAAAAAAATTCTTTGGCTGCAAAAGGGGCTTTGTATCCTACCATATCCGCTTATGGAAGCCTTGGTACCAACTATGGTTATTTTCGCTCGCCGGTATATCAGCAGATTCAAAGTGGATATAGCTCAAGCGGCTTAGTAATTAGTGACGGCATGGGTGGTTTTATAGATGTGCAACGGCCATTATACACAAACGGCGGCAAAACAGGTTATATAACTTCTGACCAGCTCGGTACACAGTTCAGTAATAACTTTGGGCAATCAATAGGGATAAGTCTTTCAGTTCCTATCTTCAACGGGTGGCAGGCAAAAGCAGGTTATGAAAGATCAAAGCTTAACATAAAAACGCTGGAATATCAAAAAGATCTTGACAATCAAACATTGAAACAGGATATTTACCAGGCTTATAATTCTGTAATTGTGGCGCTGGAAAAATTTAATTCATCTGCGAAATCTATTGACGCTGCGCAAAGGACTTACGATTTTGCTTTAAAAAGATTTAATATTGGAATGCTGGGCACATTTGAATTAGTGACAGATCAAAATAATTTATTCCGGGCAAAGCTTCAATATGTCCTAAATCAATTTGATTATGTTTTTAAAATGAAGGTGCTGGAGTTTTATAAAGGGCAAGGACTAAAATTATAAAGAGGGCATTAACGCCCCGGCAGAGTACTTGGTATAATCTTAAATAAACACATTAGAGGACTTTTTGGCAAACAAAACTTTTAAAAATAAAAACTAAATCCTTTTTCCGAAGGAGCTTGGGGGAGATTTAATTATGAATAAAAAATTAAAATGGATAATAATTTCCCTGGTTGCTTTGATCGTGCTGCTGGTGATTTTGAAAAAAGCCGGCGTGCTCGGCAAAGATGAAGGCACAAAGGTTACGGCTGAAAAAGTAATACGACGCACAATAACAGAAACTGTAAATGCCAGCGGAAAAATTTATCCTGAAATTGAGGTAAAAATGAGTCCCGACATTTCAGGAGAAATTGTTGAGTTGAATGTAGAAGAAGGCGACAGTGTAAAAAAAGGGCAGGTACTTGCCCGCATTTACGGCGATATTTATGCAACACAACGCGACCAGGCTGCGGCTATCGTAAGCCAGCAGCAAGCGCAGGTTGCCAATGTACAGGCTTCCATAGGCGCTATGCAGGCCACGCTTGACCAGGCAAAAAAATCGTACGAGATGCAAAAAGAATTGTACGATGAAAAAGTAATTTCTAAAAATGAATTCAATACGGCTGATGCTGCTTATAAATCTGCACTAGCAAATTATAATGCAGCTAAAGAAGGAATTGTTGGCAGCCAGGCAGGTGTGCAAAGTGCAAGAGCCGGATTAGCTAAAGCAAATAAAGATATAAGCAGAGCAACTTTAGAAGCCCCGATGGACGGCGTCATTTCTTTGTTAAGCGTAAAAAAGGGAGAAAGAGTTGTAGGAAGCTCAATGATGGCGGGAACAGAAATGATGCGCATTGCCGATATGAGCAAGATAGAAATAAGGGTGGATGTGGGTGAGAATGATATTCCTAAGGTGCACCTCGGCGACAGTGCAACTATAGAGGTGGATGCGTATAATGATAAAAAGTTTACCGGGGTAGTTACACAAATTGCCAGCAGCAATAATGGTGCTGCCACACAATCCGCCTTATCAGCAACAAGCACAGATGTTACGAATTATAAAGTTTACATAAGGCTCGATCCCAATTCATATAAAGACCTTATTGATCCGTCCCGGTCAAAGAGCTTTCCATTTCGGCCCGGAATGAGCGCCAGCGCAGATATACAAACCAAGACGCACAATAATGTATTAGCAGTGCCTATTAACGCCGTTACTACACGA
>JBBPZF010000904.1:0-3128 GCA_038199105.1 Chitinophagales bacterium
GCTATTGCCGACCGGATCATAAAAAAGGGTGTAAAATCCATCAGGGAGCGGCACTTGTACCTGTGTAAAGACTTGTATAAAGCCTATCCTCAAATTTTGCGGACAGTGTCCGCAAAATCATAACTGGTTGATTTTCACTATCCTGAAATTCTGCGGACAGTGTCCGCAGAATTGAGCCGACCGGACAAAAGCCAGGATGATATGAACCTGTTACTTACCCATCTTAGCTTTTCGCACTTTATTGAACTTTTAAAGGCTGATTCAGACACTAAACGCAGGTTTTATGAGGTACAAGCCATTAATAATAACTGGGGTGTAAGGGATTTAAAACGGGCCATTGAAAGCCTTTTGTTTGAGCGTACCGGTCTTAGTAATGTCAAAGAAATACCCCTCCAAAAATTCAATGAAAAGGTAGAACTACTACCAGAGAATGTTTTTAAAAACACTTATCTACTGGAGTTCCTGGGGCTGGAGGATAAAGCAGAATATTCGGAATCTGATTTAGAGGAAAGCATTATTACTCACCTCCAGAATTTTTTATTGGAACTTGGTCGCGGCTTTTGTTTTGAAGCCCGGCAAAAACGTATAACGTTTGATAATACTCATTACCGGATTGACCTTGTGTTTTACCACAGAATTTTAAAAACGCATATACTGCTGGATTAAAGAAAGGAAAGTTTAAACCGGAACATACCGGACAACTTAATTTTTACCTGAATGTACTGGACGAAAAAATAAAACTACCGCATGAAAACTCCAGCATTGGTATTGTATTATGCAAAGAAAAAAATAATACTGTTGTTGAATTTTCTGTAAAGAGTATTGATAAGGCAATTAGTGTGGCTACATTTAAAACCACCAAGCAAATGCCAAATGAAATAAAAAAGGTTTTGCCCGATTCGGATGAGTTGGGGAAGTTGTTGTGATTTTTTAGATACCGACTTTAGTATTTCATGGCATCATCGTTGAGTTGAAATCCTTTCATCGGTTGGTTATGAAGGGGACATTTACCCACACAACTCACTCACCTTTTACATCAAACCGATATTTCTATTTAACTCCGATTGCAGCTAAAAGCTTGATTTTGTCTATTGATAAAATTCCATTCTTAATTCTATTTCTCTGTTGAGATAACCAGCCTCTTAATTGGTCATATTGTTTACCAGAAGGCAGTTGAATATTTCCATTTAGTTCTTTAAAAGCTTTTAATTCATTGTAACTTTCAATCCACAGTTTTATAGGATTAAATGGAAATGGCGTATCCTTTAATTTCAAGTATCGTTTGTTTTCAAGCTTATTAGCTCTCTTTTTTTTCCGTTGCTTATCAACCCATCTCCCTAACTGTGGAAACAGTTTGTCTTGTGCAAGAATTGGCCTATTCGCATGTTTGGCAACATAATCAAGCCATTTCTTAAAATTTATTTCCCACTCTTTCATCCGAGGGTCCCACGGAAACTCAATTGCGTTTAATTTTTCTTTTTGTTCTTCAGTTAATGTCTTTTTTCTTTGAGCAACTATCCAAGTACCTAGAGTCCCATCTCTGGCTTGGAGATTTGAATGGCCATTCTTTTCAAAATATTTTTTAAGATTTTGATATTGGCTTTCCCACGCTGCATCGTAATTTCTTTTTTTCTTATCAGTAAGAACCCAATTATAATCAACATCATTTAATTTGCTTATTTGCTCTTGAGTCAATGTGTTCTCAAACCGTCTTTGAGCAACGGCCCAGGTTCCAAGCGGCCCATATCTTGAATTAATATTACTGTGCCCATATTTGTTATAGTACCTCAAAAGCTTTTGATAATTCTTTTCCCATGTACTTACCGATTTTTTTAAGCTCTTTTCTAACGTCGCTTTTATTTTGTTTTGTTGTTTATAATGTCTGGCTATAATATTTTTTATAAAATCTTTTTCGGAATTCAAAATAAATTCTGCCCATGATTTCAATTTGGACGCATAAGTTGGCCCAGAACTTTCCTGTACCGATTTACCAAAAAGGTCTTGATAATCGTTATATAATTCTTTTGCTTTTATATTGGGGCTAGCTCTGTAAATTTCTGTTACAGTCTTTATTTTATTTAATTGCAAAGCACTCCTTGCTATTTCTTTTTTAAATTCAATTTCGGTTTGCAAAAGAAGCGACTGAAGTAATTTCCTTTTATCTTCTACAAAAAAAATGTTTGCACCTTTTTTCCCTAAGAAGCCCATTACACCTAAATCTCTTAAAATTGCGGGAGGATATTCTTTAATATTTTGCATTATACCGTTTACGAGAATGTCTTTTAATATTTTAATGATATTCTCGGGGTTATTAAAGATAATTGCAGTGTCTTTTGATTTACCTAAATCCATTCCGCCTTTTCTCCCTCTCTCAAGTTTTAAAATTTTATCTTTAATATCAAGTTCAAGAAAATAAATCCACTGAATTAAAGTTGTTGCGTAACCATACCATGTTTGGTCATTAGTTGAAGTATAATCAAAGCAATTTTTATAAATCTCTGCTACCTTTTTGGTACTTAAAATAGATTCAGTGGATTTAAGTAATTCAGAATAGACTTTAGACTCTTTGATTCTTTCTTTACTTATTGCAATAAAGCTGCTTTCATCTGCTTTAATATTTGAAGGGAGAAAATAATTACCATCATCGTCTTTCTGAATTAAGTCCATTTTTTGAAGGTCAATCAATATGTTAACCAAATGACTCGACCTAGACTTACCTTCTTTATCCATTTTTTTATAAAGTGTATCCAAAAGGTATCTTTTACCAGGCTCAAATAGTAGGAATATTTTTAAACATACATTATAGGATAGTCTTAAAATATGATTAGCAGTTAACGGAATAATGTTTCCTCGTAGTAAATACTCCCTAAAAACATCCCAGTAAGGCTTATAAACCTGTCCTGATTTAACAATCAATCTCCTGTCTGAGAGTGATTGAATAATCTTTTCGGAAATAATCTCTGGTATTTCATTTTCATGAAAAAACGGTAAACACACGAGATAGGCCGTCATCGGCGATCGTCAATTTGATCAGTTAAATTATGTGGGAGGGTTTTGGTTTGCCAACTTCCAATGATGAGGTAGCAGCTCTTGTATTCTGTTTATGGGCCAGCTATTAACTTTACCAA
>JBBPZF010000905.1:0-5713 GCA_038199105.1 Chitinophagales bacterium
TAACGGTAATCTTGCCCACAAGAATTGTTGGGACAATAATGACGGGCTGCATCTATGGAAATCGAACGACCTGAAAAACTGGACAGACACCGGATTGATTTGGAGTATAGAAAAAAACGGCACCTGGCAAAAAGAATATGATTCTCTTGGCAGACGCCCTTTATGGGCGCCGGAGATTCATTATATAAAAAGTAAAAAGAACTGGTACATCGTTTATAGCATGGGCACCTTTGCTCCATTGGGCATTCGTACCGGGCTTTTTAAAAGTACCAGCGGAAAGCCTGAAGGGCCTTATGTGGATGTTGTGGATAGGCCAATTGTTCAGGGTATTGACGGTTCACTATTTGAAGATGATGACAACAAAGTTTACTTTCTTCACGACAATTGTATGATTGCGCAAATGAATGAAGAAATGAACGGTTTTGTTGAACCTTTCAGACAATTACAAACTCCCTCAGGCAAACCGGTTGGCTTTGAAGGATCAGGAATAATCAAGATTGGACAAAAGTATTATCTCTTTGCAGCAGAAGGAAATGAAGACATGGGAACAAATTCTTATGACCTTACTATCTCATCGGCAAACAATATTTATGGCCCTTACACTGAGCATTGGATGGCATTGCGGCACGGAGGCCATGGAACTTTGTTTTATGATAAAGAGCACAACTTATGGACAACCATGTTTGGTACCGATGATTTGACACAGGTTTATATCACTCCATCCCTTATAAAAATGACTGTTGAAACGAACGGTAAAATATTGCCGATAAGAGGCAAAGCAAGGGCTCGTGTAATTCTTCCAACGGCAGAAATAAAAGCAACAAAGTGGAAATATACAAACGCTAATCCGTCACCAGGTTGGAATCAAATTAGTTTTAAAGATTCTTCATGGCTTCAAGGCGTGGCTGGTTTTGGAAAAGATGCAAATACTGCGTGGCAAAGCGGCGACATCTGGTTGAGAAAAGTATTTAATCCGGGGTCGTTGTCTGCGAAGGAGCTGGAAAACCTGGTTCTTGACATAAGTTATAACAATGGTGTTGAAGTCTATATCAATGGAATTGAAGCGTGCCGGATGGAAGGGTTCAATAAATACTCTTTAAAACGAATTAGCACCGCGGCAAAAATTTCTATTAAACCAAATAAGGAAAATCTTTTAGCAATACATTGCCAGAAAAAAAGCGATGCACAATTTATTGATGCGGGGTTGATTACGTGGACGGATTATGATGACAGGTAATTGCCATTAGCTTTCCCGTTAGTAGTTTATTACATTTTTGAAAAGTAGCTTATAAACAATGAAAAAATTTATCACCCCTTTATTTTTACTAAGTTGTTTTTTGAGCTACGCTCAAATAAAGCCTGTCAATCTAAAATAAAGCTTTTCATCTAACTGTTAATCCGGACGCCGTCATATATCTCGGAGAGAGAAACAGTTTCATCAATAGCTTTAATGGAAACAATATCAGTAAGTGAATTATATTCTTCCAACTCCCAATAGCCATTTTCATTCAGCCTGAATATTTCTATGTGTATGCTTTGAGAATCTACAAGCATATATTCTTTAAGTGAAGCTATGTCGCGGTACAATTTAAATTTTTCACCACGATCATAATTCTTTGTTGACTTTGAAAGCACTTCAATAATTACGGTTGGGTTCAGCACATTGTAGTCATCATCATTGAGTGTAGTTATTTCCCCGCAAATAATAGAGATGTCAGGATATGTAAACAGGGTGTTCGATGGTATGTGTATGCGCTGATCGCTGTTGTATGGTTTGCACTTCTTCCCCTTGAGTTGTTGACCAAGTGCAATAAACAAATTTCCGGTAATAGTGTTGTGCGGCACTTTAGCGCCCGACATAGCAAATATTTCTCCCTTATAATATTCATACTTTTCATCAGCGGCATTCTCCATTTCAAGATATTCTTCAATGGACATTTTTTGTTTGCTGTACGCCACAGCGGGTTCTCTTATTTCCATGAAATAAAAATACAAAATAAGGTGCATGCTTGGCGCTTGCCAATAGAAATTATTCCTTGAACCAAACAGGTAAGTACGGGACGGCTAAACTTATTATCAACCTTATATTTAGCCGGAAAACATTGCAGGCCAAATAATCATTACAAACTTCAGATTGCTTTTAATTGCTTGTATAAAATTTGAAAAATGAAATCATCCTTTATTGCACGAACATTATTACTGCTATTCATTACAATATTTATTAAAATCCCTGAATCAAAAGCCGGCATTCCATGCGCACACATTCTTATTTGTTGCAGGGACAATAATAAGGGTATAAAATTTTTAGTGAATGGAAGATGGAATGAAGCCCATGATTACAGAGACATCAGCCAGGTATCTGATGTATTGCAGAATATAAAAAATGTTGGTATCAACATCGTAATAATTGACATGACCAACGATAGCCAGTGGAACCAATACTGGGCTATTTATAAGCCGATGGTAGATAATATACAGCAGGTTTGTAAAAAGAAAAACATGCAGTTCATAATTTTCATCGGAGCGGCAGGTTCGTTTTCCGACTGGAATGAAAAAGCCAAACGAATATGGAATACATGGGCGAAGGATTCAACTTATAGAAGATATGGTTTTGGTGATGAACGCCCGATGCTGGTTGCGTTTCAGCCATCTGATATGTATTGGGAAAGATATAACTCCGCACCTGATAGTGAGAAAACTTATTTATCAAAATTTCATATCGGCACTACGCAGGTGAATGATCCTATACTTGCCGGTAAAAGTGATGGATGGGGTTATAGAAATTATTCAGCAAGTGTTGATGGCAAAGTGCGTTTTGTTTGCCCGGATGGTGGCGTGGCCCCGGATACCTGGTACCATATAAAAGGAGATAAATGGAAACAAAGGGTGGAGTGGGCAAAGCAGGCGGAACAATATAGTGTTTATGGCTCGTATGATGATGTCTGCGATGGCATTAACTGGGGAATTGCAGATACGAAAAATACGGAAGTGAAATACAACAAATATCCCGGAGATGATCCTTATATTTATTATGATATTCTTAAAAAAGAATTGAGTGGAGCAGCTTCTGAATAAACCGGTATCACAATTATTCTTATAAAGAACAAACAACATTTAAAGATTATATAAACCCGTATCATGAATAGCAGAAAAATAATTTCCCTCGTAGTTTTCGCAATTATGCCTGCTTTGTTATTTGCTCAGGATTGGCAATTAAAGAAAGCGCCTTTATTATCAAAGTTTGCGAAAGATGTAAAGCCCAACAATGTTTTGCCAGAATATCCACGCCCGCAAATGGTGCGTACTAAATGGATGAACTTAAACGGGCTTTGGCAATATCAACCCGGCACATCTGCCGGTGAATCTTTACCGAAGGGGAAATTGTCATCGCAAATACTGGTTCCTTTTGCTGTTGAATCAGCTTTATCAGGTGTGATGGAACATCATGAAAGGCTTTGGTATAAAAGAAGTTTTACAATACCAAAAGATTGGAAAGGCGAAAATATTTTATTGCATTTTGGCGCTGTTGATTTTGAATCGGAAGTATTCATTAATGGAAAAGGTTTTGGTATTCATAAAGGTGGTTATGATCCGTTTAGTTTTGATATTACCGCTGCAATAAAAAATAGTGGTCCGCAGGAAATTGCGGTACGTGTTTTTGATCCTACAGATAATGGCGGCTTTCCAAGAGGCAAACAGACATTGAATCCGCGTGGTATTATGTACACTTCTGTTACGGGAATCTGGCAAACGGTTTGGATAGAACCCGTTCCTGCAAATAATATCAGCGATATAAAAATTGTTCCGGATATAGATAAGTCGGTTGTTAAACTTAATGTTCATACTGAAAATAATGCAGCAGCATTAGGTGTTTCTATAAAAATAAATGATGGAAAAAAATTGATACATACAGTAACGGGAAAAACAAATACAGAAATAGTTGTTCCTGTTGCCAATGAAAAATTATGGTCGCCCGATAATCCTTTTTTGTATGATCTTTCTATATCCTTAATAAAAGACAACAAAACCGTTGATAATATTTCCAGCTATTTTGGAATGCGCAAAATTGCTGTTGCAGATGATGACGGCTATAAAAAAATATTTCTCAATAATAAATTTCTATTTGAGACCGGGCCGCTCGACCAGGGCTTTTGGCCTGATGGAATTTATACAGCGCCAACAGATGAAGCTTTGAAATATGATTTGGAAACAATGAAGAAGATCGGCTTCAATATGGTTCGTAAACATATTAAAGTGGAACCCTACCGTTGGTATTACTGGACGGATAAATTGGGCCTTCTTGTATGGCAGGATATGCCTTCTGCTAACTCCTATACTGAACATACGCCTCCTGTTGATACGGCCGAATATGAATCAGAATTAAAGCGGATGATTGCAACACATATTAACTCACCTTCCATAATTATGTGGGATGTTTTTAATGAAGGGCAGGGGCAACATAATACGGCAGGGCTGGTAAAAATTGTAAATGAATTGGATCCTTCACGGCTTGTGAACCAGGCAAGCGGTGGTGGCTATTTTGATGTAGGTGATGTCTTGGATATACACAGTTATCCTGCACCTGCCTGCCCTGCAAGCAAAACACAGGCGCTTGCCTGCGGCGAATATGGCGGCATTGGTTATAAAATAAACGACCATGTTTGGAATGATGGTTTTGGTTATGTGATGATCAATGATCAAAAAGCGTACGATAGTTTATATGAACAGTTTGCCAACGATCTTATAGTTTTCAAAACAAATAATGGTTTAAGCGCAGCCGTATATACGCAGATAACGGATGTGGAAACAGAACTGAATGGTTTGCTTACTTATGACAGGGAAGTATTTAAAGGAAATATTAAAAATATCCACGCATCCAATACAAATGTTATCAACAAAAAATTATACCTCGCAACAGTTTTGCCATCCAGCCAAACCGAAGCAAGAACATGGAAATATACTTTTGAAAAGCCTGATACCACAAACTGGTTCGCCGCAAATTTTGATGATTCAAATTGGCAATCAGGAGAAGCCGGTTTTGGGACGAAAGAAACGCCGGGCGGCATAGTGCGCACGGTTTGGACCACAAACAATATCTGGATAAGGCAGGAATTTATGTTGAATGATTTTTCAACAATTGATAAAGATAATTTAGTGTTGTACCTGCATCATGATGATGACTGCGAAGTGTATATCAATGGTATAAAAGCCGCGGATGCAAAAAATTATACATCAGGTTATACAATGGTTCCAATGAATGATGCCGCAAAAAATGCACTGCATTCAAATGGAAAAAATGTGATCGCTATTCATTGTTTGCAAAAAGGCGGTGGACAATATATTGATGCCGGCATTTCTTTACTAAGCGATAAAAAATGAATCGTAAAAATTAATACAGCAAAATGGTTACTACAAAATACTATGGCCCCATGAAACACAATCGCGGAATTTTTTATTAGCAATTTTATTCATTGCACATCTTTTTAACTTTTGTATCGAAAAAATTCTTAATAGAATTTTCTATTAAAATGACTTGAATATTGCATTAAAAAGCTTAGAAATGAAACAGGCGTTTATGATTCAATCGAACTCAATAAGTTACCTGATAAATGAAAGTAGGAATCGTAATTATTATCGTCTACTGCTCATTTTTCAGAAAACTCATTTCATAAAATAAAATAAAGAAAAGTTCTAAAAAACACAGATTCATGAA
>JBBPZF010000906.1:0-2374 GCA_038199105.1 Chitinophagales bacterium
AATTTGAAGAGATTTACGTAAATTAGGATTCACCATAATACTCCTAACTTCGCACACGAATGAAAAGAAGTAAAAACATATTGTTTCTTTTACTTTTATTGGCAATGATAGCGGCAGTAACATTTCCATCATTTATACAGTTTAAAATTTTCCTGGTAAAACACGATGCAAACGAAAGACTTGAAAAAGCGCATCTACAAATTATATATGTCGCTGCAAAAGATATTCGATGGACGCAGAAAGGAAAGGAGATAAAGGTAGGTGATCGTCTTTTTGATGTAAAACAATACGCACCTGGAATTAATGGATTTGTACTAACCGGAATATATGATGATGATGAATCCATACTTAACAAACAATTGGACGAGGCCTGGCACCAACAGCATTCAAAGGATGCGATTATTCTTTTAAAATATTTCGATTTTTTAGGTATCAATCATCCTAATGAACCATTTTTTAAAGCAGAATGGCTTTCTAAAACTGCGAGGCTTTATGCTACGCAAACTAATTTCTACAATAAAGATATCTTCCTAAAAATTCCCTACCCGCCTCCGCAGCAGAATAATCATGTGTCATTTACTTGATTATCTTTTTAATCTTTAGCTGTGAAGTTTTATTTTATAATCTTTGCCTTGCTGGCATTTATTTCAGCTGCAGCGCAATTATCCACAGACAGTATTAGCGTGCTGGATGCAGTAATTATTAGTGGTATTAAAAAACAACCACTCCGGCACACGCCTTTCAATGTTTCTGTTCTTACGTTGCGCGGCATGCAAAATTCCATTAATTACAACGTGTCTGATGCGCTGGCGAAAATACCCGGCGTTAGTCAAATAAGTACAGGCAATGGTATATCAAAGCCTGTAATCCGGGGATTGTATGGAAATCGTATTGAAACAGTTTTGCTCGGGCTACGTTTTGATAATCAGCAATGGCAGGATGAACATGGGCAAGGCTTAAGTATTATCGGGATTGATCGCATTGAAGTATTGAAAGGCCCTTCCTCTTTGTTATATGGAACGGAAGCCATAGGCGGCGTGATAAAAATAGTGGAAGAAAATATTCCTGATTCCGGCAGTAAGGAATCGGATATAAACGCTTCGCTATTTTCTAATACGCTTGGCTTTTCTGTAAATGGCGGTATTAAAAAAAATACCGGCACAAAGAACTGGCGTATCAGGTTTGGTGTAGACAGTCATGCGGATTATACCGATGGCAATGGTAAGCGGATTCTAAATTCAAGGTTTGCATCATACAATTTTAAAGCAAGTTTGGGGTATCAGCATAAAAAATGGATCAACCAGAATAATTTCTATTCTTCCTTCAGCAGGTTTGGTTTTATCATGAAAGATAACAGCGATAGAAAGCCGGTTGACGGACGCTTCAGCCGTACACTCGATGGGCCTTATCATGCAGTATTATTCAACATACTGTCATCGGAGAATACCTTGCTGTTGCCCCGTTCAAAGCTGGAAATCAATGGTGGTGTACATTCTAACCTGCGGCTGGAAAATGAAGGTGGCAATCACATAGGCCTTAATATGGTCCTGAATACATTTACATATAATGCCAAATGGTTTAAAGATATAGGGCGCAACACAGAACTTGTGCTGGGTAACGAATCGCAATACCAATTGAATAATAATTATGGTTCGCGGGTTATCATACCGGACGCCAGTCTTTTTGAAACATCTGCATCAGCATACATAAAAAAGAAGTGGCCGTGGGTTGACCTGGAAACGGGAGTCAGTCTTAATGAAAGATTTCTTCACACGAAATATACCCAAAACATGGATTACTCCAGCGGGGAAATTTACCCTTTTAAAAAATGGTATACATCTTTGAACGGCAACACAGGCATATCTATCAACATACCTTCAGGCTGGAATATAAAACTCAATGCAAGCACCGGTTATCGTGCGCCAAACCTGGCAGAGCTTTCGTCAAATGGCTTACATGAAGGCACTTTTCGCTATGAAATTGGTAATCCAAAAATGAAAGCTGAACAAAACCTTAACCTGGAAGCCAATCTCAATTACGAAAGCAGTATAGTTGATTTTTATAGTGCAGTCTATCTGAATCTTTTTAGGAACTATATTTATCTTTCTCCTACCGGTAACCAATTATATGGCTTTGATATTTATCGTTTCCTGCAGGGCAATGCAAAGCTTTATGGTTCCGAGATCAGCCTTCATATAAAACCGGGTAGAAAGCTGGCATTGGAGACTTCATTTGCTACTGTTACGGGTAAGCTATCTTCAGGAAAGTATCTTCCGTTTATACCGGCAAATAAATTGGTAACAGATGCTGTGTGGAAGCTTTCAACAGATTTCAATTGGAGACTTGGCGGCGATTTCGTTTCAACACAAAATCA
>JBBPZF010000907.1:0-5551 GCA_038199105.1 Chitinophagales bacterium
CTATCTTGTTCGTTTTTTTTACTTGCGGTTTGCGTCAATAAAATTTACCAATCTAAAATAATTGATTTAGTAAGCTCGTCCAAAATATTAGTAATATTTATTAATATTCATTACAGTCCAGATAATAAATTTTTAGAAGAATATCAAGGTTAGCAAATCCCTCTCCTTGCATCACAAAACTCTCAACTCATAGCTCAACCAAACCTTCTTGCAACATAAACTAACCAACTTATAACAACATCCATCCATTTTATTGCTTTGGGCACCAATGATTTTAGCAATGTTGATGGTAAAAAAGCAAGGCTTCCCTTTGATAGTGCAGCTTTTGTAAATCATATATACGATTTGTTGACGTGGCAAAAAGTAAATATCCTGCTGCGCAAATTGCCTTACTCAGCAGCCCGATGGAACTTGGTGATGCAAGAACTTTGTTGCAAACTGCCTTACCGCCGTCAAGCAAAATATTGATGCAGCACATAAAAAAGATAAATCAGTGACATTGTATTTTTTCAACTCCCATTCTTGGCGCAAGGTTATCTTAGGGTTGGCGCGTCCGCTTGTGACATGAATTGAAAAGAATCTTCAAATAGAAAATTTATAGAGTGTTATATCTGATCATTTTCAAGAATTGCTTTAATAAACTGCAGTTAGTTGAAAGCACAAGCGGACGCTTGCGCTAATGAAGGGACGCCAACACCAGCAGTGGGAAAATCATTTTGTAAATAACTCAGATAGGAAGTATCAATTCTGGCAACGAAATCCCATGGTTAAGGAATACTGGACAAAGAAATTTTTTCAACAAAAATTAAATTACATTCATTTTAATCCCTGTCAGCCGCATTGGAATTTGGCCGCTTCTCCTGAAGAATATAAATGGTCATCGGCAAGATTTTATGAAACAGGCATAAATGATTTTGACTGGTTAACGCATTTTAATGACTATTGAATTATATGTGTTGGCGGGGGACGCCAACACCAGCAGCCAGGTCTATTTTTTAAAATAAATACTCAACACAGTAAAATCAATACTTTCAGTCGTTAAAAATTACATATCTATTTTTTGTCGGTTGATAATAATTTATTTTATAAAGCCTTTAATAAGATCCAGCAACCCGCCACCCCCATTTTGTTGCTGTTGCTGCTGTGCGCCACCGGCAAGACTTTTTACTATATCCAGCACGCCACCACCGCCCGACTGGCCACCGCCTGTTAGCTGTTTCAGCATGTCCTGTAAACCGCCACCACCAGCACTTTGAGAGCCCGTGCTGTTATCAGTATTATTACCAGTGATCGAACCTAACAATTTTTCAAGCGAAAAGCCTGAGTTGTTAGGATCGTTAGTCTTGCTGATAAGGCTGCCCAGCACATTGGGAATAAGGCTGCCGGATAAATTATTGGCCTGCGTATTATTCATATTGAATTTATTCATCAGTTTGCCGGCAAAGTGCCCCATCATCATTGATACAATCGGATTGCTAAGCAGGCTTTTTTTATCGCTGTTTCCGCTGCCAAATAACGATAATAGGCTTTGCACTCCTCCGCCTGCAACAACGTTTCGCAGGCCGGAAGCTACCGTATTGGTGGCTTCAGCTACCACATCATCATTATGCTCATCGGGCACATCGGGGTTATTAATTACAGCGTCGGTTGCGTGCCCCCTTACGAGATCGAATAATTCTTTAAGCATGGTTTAATTTTTTTTTAAGATGAATAATTTTGTTAGATTAATAAAAAGAATGTTGATGACATGCAATGAAATACTGCTCTTGATTAGACCTTCCTGCGGGTGTCAGCAAGGAGGTCAACGCCAGCGGAAGAGAGACAACATTAGCAAGGACTATCTCATTTTAATAATTTAAAATCCGCTTCTTTTACATCCCGGCTATTACCGCCAATAAATACTTTAAAATCTCCCGGCTCGGAAGCATATTTCAGATCAGCATTATAAAATTTAACATCGTCGTTGCTGATTTTAAACTTTACCGTTTTTGATTCACCAGCTTTTAATTCAATTGTTTGGAAGCCTTTTAACTCCATCACCGGTCGCGTAATGCTGCCAACCATATCACGAATGTACATTTGAACTATTTCTTTTCCGTCTTTAGAACCCGAGTTAGTTACGTTTACGGATGCCGTTAGTATGCCGCCTTCTTTTAAAGATTTATCGGTGAGCGTTACATCACTATAAGTGAAGGTGGTGTAGCTTAAACCATATCCAAAAGGATATAAAGGTGTGTTTTCAACATCAAGATATTTAGATGTATATTTTTGATTCGCATCAAAAGGGCGGCCGGTATTTTTATGATTATAATAGATAGGTATTTGCCCGACATTCCTCGGAAAGCTCATGGTAATTTTAGCGGACGGATTTGCATCTCCAAACAAAACATCGCTCAGCGCAGGCCCGGCCATAGTGCCTGGGAACCACGCTTCAAGGATGGCATCTATGTTTTCATCTTCCCATGAAAGTGTAAGCGGGCGGCCATTTAAGAGAACAAGCACTATTGGTTTACCCGTTTTTTTTAATGCTTTTAAAAGATCAACCTGGTTGCTTAGTAAGCCGATATCACTTCTGCTGGCTGCCTCACCGCTCATGCCAAAAGGCTCACCAAGCGCTGCCACAACTACGTCTGCATTGTTTGCCGCTACTACTGCTTCATCTATTAATTCCTGAGGCGATTTTGCATCCGGAACTAACATAGCATCATGCGGATTGAGTTTATTCATAAGCAAAGTATCATCAGTGATATTGCAGCCTAATGCATAACTGAATGAAGCAGCATCCGTTCTTTTTTGTAACGCATCCCACAGACTCACTGCCTTTTTATAATCGCCGGCGCCGCTCCAGCTTCCTATAAGATTTCTTTGATCTTTTATAAAGGGACCGATGAAAGCTATTTTTTTATCGCCATTTAATGGCAACACATTGTTTTTATTTTTCAAAAGAACCATTGATTCTATCGCTGCCTCTTTGCTTAAGGCTATTTTATCTTCACTCATTATTTGTTGCTTATTCCTTGCTTCGTTTACATACCTGTATGGATCGTCAAACAGTCCGAGCTTATATTTTGCTTCCAAAATTCTGCGGCAGGCGGCATCAATTTCGGCAACAGGAACCTTGCCCGTTTTAACGAGTTCTGCACCATGTTTTAAAAATAATTCGCTCACCATATCCATATCAATACCTGCATTCAGTGACAGCTCTGTAACTTTTGTTTCGTCCCCAAGGCCATGATTCATTAATTCCGAAACCGCCGTATAATCGGTAACAACAAAGCCTTTGAAACCCCATTGTTTGCGAAGCAAGTCTGTCATCAGCCATTTATTTGCAGTCGCGGGAACGCCATTTATTTCATTGAAAGAAGACATAACTGAACCAGCCCCGGCATCTATCGCTGCTTTATACGGTGGCAAATATTCATTGTACATTTTTACCATGCTCATGTCAACGACATTATAGTCGCGGCCAGCTTCGACTGCGCCATACAGAGCGAAGTGCTTTACGCACGCCATCACCGTACTATCTTTGGAAAGATCATTTCCCTGGTAGCCCTTTACCATTGCTTTTGCAATCTGCGAACCGAGATATGGATCTTCCCCCGAACCTTCGCTTACACGCCCCCAGCGCGGATCACGTGCTATATCAACCATTGGTGAATACACCCAGTTCAATCCATCTGCGCTGGCTTCATCAGCTGCAGCGCGGGCTGTCTGCTCAATAAGCTTTAAATCCCAGGAAGAAGCAAGGCCAAGAGAAATAGGGAAAATGGTACGATGACCATGTATAACATCATAGCCAAATATCAACGGAATTTTCAGGCGGGTTTCTTTAACAGCTATATCCTGCAACTTACGAACCGCAGCAGGTGTATATGTATTGAAAACGGCTCCCACGAGAGCTTTCCGTATTTTTGCATCTACATCTTTACTTAATATGGGTCCGGTAACATCAAAGCCGACAGAAGGTAGGTTCATCTGGCCGATCTTTTCTTCCAACGTCATTTTTTTCATTAGTGCATCAACGAAGTTTTTCATTCGCACACTATCAGATTTCATGCTTTGTGAAGATTGCGCACCAACATGAAGAGTGCAGGTAATTAATAATCCAAGCAACAACCGTTTCATTAATCTCATATAAAATTTTATTTTTTTACTAAATAAGGCGTAATTATTTTTTTCCAGATGGCATACCCTTTTGCATTCATGTGAAGGTTGTCTTCAATAAAAATATCTTTTATCGGTGAGCCATCTGCGTTCAGCATTTTTGAATAAACATCTATAAAAGCTGCGTTGTTTTTATTCTTTAAAAAATCTTTTATCATAGTATTTGCATCGGTCATTTTACCCATCAAATTAGCACGGCTCGGGCTTGGCTTGAGGGAAATAAAAGCGATTGGGACCTTCGGCATTTTGTTTCGTATCAAATCAAACAGTTGGGTAAATCTTGAGAACACCATGTTTGCTGTGACTGTGTCGGATGCTGCCAAATCATTTTCACCGCAATAGATTACAATTTGTTTTGGATCGTAGGGAAAAATAATATCATCAGCATAGCGAATTACATCCGGCAGCGAAGAGCCGCCAAAGCCGCGGTTGATAATGGTATAGCCGGGAAAATAATCCTGCACATCCGTCCATTTTGTAAAGGAGGAGCTTCCGACAAACAATATGGCGTGAGCAGGCGGAAAGTGAAGGCTATCTTGCTTTTTAAAATGTTGTATATCGGAATAAAATGGGGCAGTTTGCTGTGCATGCAGGTTAGGCAATGCGCATAAAAAAAGTAAAGAAAAGACTAAGGTTTTAAAAATGTTTTTCATAATTGATTTCTTTAAACCTCACCCCCAACCCCTCTCTTCAGAGAGGGGACAAGACTAAGGCCGGTTATTGTAAAGGTTCATTCAACTTTAATAATTTTTGTTCTTTGTGATACACCGTTCTCATTAAATGCTTCTACAGACATATAATATACCTGATCGGTTGCCAGGCTTCTTAAGTCTAAAGAACTTTTATCATATACCATCCACGAATTATATAATTTACCCGAAGCAATTCCCCACAGCACGTTATAGCCTTGTGCATTCGGTTGCTTGTCCCACGTGATGATGGCATCCCGCCTGTCTGTTTTACGATTCACTGAGAAATTTTTAACCACAGACGGAACTATGCCTTGCCCTGTTCCGAAAACCCTCAATCCTGAAATGGAAAGATAAGGCGTTGGTACATGAATATTGTTATAGCGAATATATCGAACCGTTTGCGGAACACTTAATTCAACATAATCATTTGGCACATCCCGGTAATTATTTTTTCGGTCAACAAGTGTAATCCAGTTGTTGCCATCTATTGATCCTTCTATAAAATACCGGTGATGGAGGCCTGGTATCTTACCATACAAATCAGATTTATAATCATGATAATCTACCTGTATTGCAAATACTTTCCCCGGGTTCACAAGGTCAATTTCTATCCATTGCTTGTCATCATTATTTTGAGCTACCCAAAAAGTTTTTACATTTTCATCATCTATATTTTTTGCCTCAAAATCCTCTAA
>JBBPZF010000908.1:0-3250 GCA_038199105.1 Chitinophagales bacterium
CTGGATTTCAAAAAAATAATTACCTAATTTAGAGTTTTACATTTCTGTCAAATTTTGCATAAAATGAATTTATCATCCTTCAAAGAAAGTATTTCAGGAAGCGAACCTCCACAAAATTCATCCGTTTATCTTCCATCACTGTGGTACGATGCCAAAGGCGATTGGGAAAAAGCACACATTCTTATACAGGATGTTGAAGATAAAAACGCCGCATGGATACATGCATATCTTCATCGTAAGGAAGGCGACAACAGCAATGCAGATTACTGGTACAGGCGTGCAGGAAAAAAAAGACCTTCCGTTTCTTTAACCGAAGAATGGGATGAAATAGTAACTGCCCTCATTTAATTTCTTCTTAGCTGTCTACATGCGCATGCTTTTTGTTACAGAAATATTTTGCAAAAAAATATTTTATAAAAATTATGCGCTCATTAAAACAAAGAATGCATTGCCGTGTTATCCATAACGGAAATTTCATTAGACAATATTTATGATAAACACCTGTATCATTAATGAAGGAGAATAGCAAAGCATCCATTATTATACCGTTGATGCTTGGTACTTTCATGGCCGCTCTGGACAACAGCATAGTGAATGTTTCGCTACCGGTAATGCAAAAGCAATTTAAAGTTGAGCTCGACGAAATACAATGGGTGATTACTGCGTACATGCTGGCCTTTTGTGTTTTTATGCCGTTGACCAACTGGCTGAAGGATAAGATAGGCCTTTACAAAATGTACATAATCAGCATCTGTATTTTCCTCGCAGGTTCTGTCTTAAGCGGCTTTTCGCAAAGCCTTACAATGTTGGTTCTTTCACGCATATTGCAGGCCATGGGAGGCGGTGCTCTTACGCCGGTTGCACTCGCTATGTTATCTGCGGCCTTTGGCGAGAAAGAGAGAGGAAGCGTAATGGGTTGGTGGGGATTGGGCGTGATAGTAGGGCCTGCGCTGGGGCCTACACTTGGTGGTGTGCTCACACAATATTTTGGCTGGCCATATATCTTTTTTGTGAATATTCCCTTTGGAATATTGGCACTAATACTATCAGCCATGTATTTAAAATCAATTGGTAAAAAATCTGACGCAGCACCTCCGTTTGATTTTCGGGGGTATATACTATTTACCGCATTCATTGTACTGTTACAATACAGCATTGCAAGGATAGGAAAAGTAGGGTTTGGTTCACCCTTTTTATACATCACATTTGCCCTGTCCTTCTTATGCCTTTTCGGCTTTATCAAAACTGAACTAAAAAACGAGCATCCTGTATTAGACCTTTCTGTTTTTAAACGAAACGACTTTGTCGCCGGCGTGTCAGTGACTGCTATAAGGTCCGTTGGCTTGTTTGGCGGGCTTTTCCTGCTACCCTTCCTGCTACAGGGCCTTATGGGATATAGCGAATTGCAAACCGGCCTATTGCTCTTGCCGACCTCTGTGACTATTGCGGTACTTATGCCCCTTGCGGGTAAATGGTCAGATAAGCATGGCTCCAGAAATATAACTATTGCAGGCCTGGTAATGCTTGCTGTCTCTACATTTCAGATTGCCTATCTAGATGATGGAAGCAGCATTACCAGCATCATTATACCGATGGTAATAAGAGGAGTTGGGCTGGGTTTCCTTTTTTCACCCGTATCAGCGGCGGTTATAAATGCTGTGCCAAAACAACTATCTGCTACCGCATCTTCATACTATAGTTTGTTTATGCAGATCGGTGGTTCAATCGGTATAAGTATATTGGCCGTGCTTCATCAATATCTTATTACGTTTTACAAACAACAAGGAAAGGCTACAGCATTAGCGTCGCACGATGCCATCAAAGGAACTTTCTTTTTAGCAACTGCAATTATTGTCGTTGCGATATGGCCTGCATTTAAACTAAAGAAAGAGAATAGCTGATGTGATTGAAACCGGAAAAGGTAATTATCAGCTAATTAGCGACTGGTAGTTTATCTTTCACGACAACTAAATCAGTAAGATTTACTATAATAGGAATCGCGCCTATTTGCACAAGGGCCTTCTTCCCGCGAATGCCTGTTACAGTACCCACCTGCCTGTTGGCAATCATCTTTACTTTATCTCCTTCCTTTACAGGTTCAGTTGTTTCAATATATTTTGCATCAATTTTCTTTTGCTGTTTAGCTACAGTTTGTTTTTCTCTTTGCTTAAAAAGAAGCGCTTGCATCATTCTCACCACTTTATTTTTATCATCCGTTTTCTTCCACTCAACTAATAAAGATTTTAATTTTCGCTCCATCTCTTTCAGGTACAAAAATTTCTCTTCACTTATTTTATTCTGATGCTTTAGCAATTCTATTTGTTGCTGATGTTTTTCTTTATTCATCAAATGCTCCATCTCTTTTTTTAGACTTTCATTTTCTTTTAAAAGCTTGTCAAGGTTTTTCTTTTCAGCCTGCACATTTTGCAGATCCTGCTCGGTACGGTTCAATAATTTATCAAGGCTGAAATGGTTTTCATCAACCAATTGTTTTGCTTTGTTGATAAGAGAATGATGAAGGCCAATGCGCTCTGCAATTGAAAAGGTATATGAGCTACCCGGCTTGCCTACAATTAATTTATATAATGGTTTTAAATTTTTTTCATCAAAGGCCATTGCGCCATTTATAATGCCCTGCACTTTGTTGGCCATTACTTTCAGGTTGAGATAATGTGTGGTAACGATACCGAGAGAATGCTTTTTGGCAAGCTCTTCCATTATTACTTCTGCGAAAGCGCCCCCAAGATTTGGATCGCTGCCGCTGCCGAGTTCGTCTATAAAAAAAAGTGTTTTTCCATTCGCGTTCTCCATAAAATATTTCATGTTCAGCAAATGAGACGAGTAAGTACTCAATTCAAATTCCAGGCTTTGGGTATCGCCGATGTGTATCATCAGTTGCCGGAAAATACCAAACTCACTCTCAGGGCTACACGAAACAAGCAAGCCGCTTTGAAACATGATTTGTAAGAGCCCTGCGGTTTTTAGCGTAACCGTTTTTCCACCTGCATTCGGGCCGCTTATTACCAGTATCCTGTTTTTATCATCAAGGGTAAGGTTTACTGGTATGGTTGGCTTTTGTTGTTTTTCATTATAAATATGGAGTAGCGGATGACAGGCATTTACGAGGTTCAATAAAGCTTTATCCTTTATACCTGGGAGGTTTCCATTATACGCTATAGCAAGCTTTGCCTTGGCTCTTATAAAATCGTATTCGCCAAAAATATCATGATAGGTTTCTAACAAAGAATGA
>JBBPZF010000909.1:0-6907 GCA_038199105.1 Chitinophagales bacterium
AAACCTTTGGAAGAGTTTGTATTTTGTTGAATGCCTGAAGCATTGAAAGCGCCTGTTGATAATGGTTTGCGGCTAACCTCTCCCCAAAAATACATGGATACTCTTCCGCCGCTATCATATTTCTGAAGATACTTTGGATTAGTAATCACAAAACCTTTGAAGTGCTTATTATCAATCATTCTGACAGAAGCATCTGTAACCGGCCCGCTTTCTCCCTGCACATTTCCAATATCAAAAATTATCCTTGCCTGGTCGCTTTTTGGAAAAGTATATTTATGAAACCCAACTCTTTTTGTAGCCGTTAATTCGGCAGTAATATTATAATCATCCAGCAGCACTTTATAATAACCCGGTTCTGCTACTTCGTTCTCCCGGTTAAACCGGGAACGGTATCCGCCATCAGGATTTTCCAAGTCTCCGGGTTTAACTTTTAGTTCCCCGGTTGCGGGCATAATGGAAACTCCGCCCACTTGCCATTCATGAAATTGTACAAACCCTTCAATAGAGCTTTGGCGTGCATCATAGCCAACCGCTTCCCAGCCTGATCTATTTCCATAGTGCCCGTTTGTTGATGGTGCTAGCTTTGCCATACCATAAGGTAACGCTGCAGGCGTGTAGAAAAACCACCTGCTATGTGCGGTGCCAATGTTGGGCTTTACGTAGCTCAAAATATCCTGGGCAACTGCACCACATGGAATCAGCAAAATCATGAGTAAAAAAGTGTGTATTTTGAATAACGTTCTCATATTAAAAAATTGAGTTAAAGCATGCAATCATTACTTCACTAGCAAAACAGGCAATGCGCCAATGCAGCAAATGTGATTTATTATATCAATGGCTAACACAACTTCATATAGCCGCACGTGAAGCCCTGCAAGATGTATCCGCAACAACTTAGCAGTATATTATATTATGATTGTTACATTTTGATCATGCTATTGAGGCTTGAGCGGCAATACCATTTCCTACACTAACTTTAGCAATCGATATAGCAGTTGTGAAAGAAAAACATGGATCTTCCCATTTTTCTCAGAAAGAAATTACGCTTTCTTAATGTCGATTGAATAAATAAATCTATCCGACCTGTAATAGCCTAAATTATATTCAATAGGCCGTTCACCCACATCGTAAACAAACCGCTCCCTAAACAGGACCGGTTCTAAAGCCGCTATCTTTAGCTTCTTTCCAATATTACTCGCGAGCCTGGCGCTTATATTCTCCGCCGAACGAACAACAACAACTCCATATTTTTGTTCAAGCATTGTATACAAAGGAATATCGAAATCATCATTTTCGTTTACTCCAATTCGCGGATGAAAGTAACTTTCGAAATACACGATTGAATCACCTTCGGCACCCTTAAGCTTGGATAATTTCAAAACCTTTTTATTCTTTACTATGCTAAAAAAATCAGCTATTTTTTTATCAGCGGCTACCCATTCAACGTCTAATTTCAAATTGGTTACATGAATACCTTTTTCCTTCATCTCCTGGGTAAAACTATACCAATGATCCAGGCCTGTGGCCAGCGGTTTTTTTTCAGCAGCCTTAGTACCTACACCCTTTTTCCTTGTGATCAATCCTTCGTGTTGCAATTTATTTGTGGCCTGGCGAATAGTATTGCGGGAAACACCTAACCTGTTAGCCAGCTCCACCTCTTTTGGAAGAAAAGCACCATCCTTAAATTCCGGTGCTACCACCATTTTTCTCAATAACTCTTCTACCTGGAAATGAAGCGGTACTTTGCTTTTATGATTAATTTGAAACTTCATGATTAGTACTAATGTTCAAACATACTAATTTTTTGATCGTCTTAAAATTTAAATTTTTGATGATATCCAATCGTGCTTTGTAACGCCTGCTGACAGAGGCTTGCAAGCTTTGCCTTTCTCAAAAAATACAAACAATTATGGGAACATCACTGATCCGTCATCCATCACCAAACACTTTGCAAATAAGAATGCGGTTGTTTCTGCACTTGGTGTAAGCGGAGGGTTTGGAAATGACAAACCGACTACGTTATATTCGAAGGAAGCTGGCTGTAATTTTAGCAGAAATGAAAAAGACCGGAACCACCCGCGCTTTTTTCAATGGTTACCCCATATCTGGTTTGCTGGAGCCAGTGTTTACCTTTACCCTAATGCTTGTTGCCATTACATTACTACCTCAAAAGGTTAGATAACCATTCCGATAACTTATCAAACAACAAATAGACAAAAAATGAAAGCAGTAGAAATAATTTCGGTTCCGGTAACCGATCAGCAAAGATCAAAAGAATTCTATTTAAAAATGGGGCCTGTCCCTCGTCCGTGCAATCCTTTTGCCGATGGTGGTAAGCACAAACCTATCACACTTTATTCTGAAATTATTTTTTCGAAAAATTTGGCAGGCAGACATTATTAAATAACTTCCGTTAGGCAAGAATCGAACGTCTAAAATAAAATATAAACGCAAAAGCATACTGCAATGATAAGACAATGTAACTACGAAGATCTTGATATCATCCATGAAATAATTAACGATGCAGCAAAAGCCTATCTTGGTAGAATTCCCGATGATTGCTATCATCAACCTTATATGGATTTTATTGCCCTGAGATCCGAAGTTGAGGCCGGGGTACAGTTTTGGGGCTGGGAAGATTCAGGAATATTACAAGGTATTATGGGGGTACAAAACATACAGGATGTAATACTTATCCGTCATGCCTATGTAAGGACGTTCAGCCAGGGAAAAGGTATCGGCGGCTCACTATTGAATTATCTTCTTGAACGAATCCGCGGGCGCGTACTGGTGGGTACATGGGCTGCGGCTTACTGGGCCATAGCATTATATGAGCGATACGGGTTTAAAATGGCGATGTCACAAGAAAAAGATCTTTTATTGGAAAAATACTGGACCATTTCCGAAAGGCAGAAAGAAACGTCGGTGGTTCTAATGCAGGATAAATAGATTTCTGTTACTTAGAATGTGGGTTTCTATAGATTGCTTAACTGCGGAAAACCCAATTAATATATCTAACCGGAACCTCCGAAGTTGGAAATAAAAATTCCCCTGATTGAGCAGAATTGAACCCTTAATAACAAAATTTTAGGTGATCCTGTCCCATGAATATTTTGCTTTGCATGTTTTCTATAACCTGATAGGCTGATTTAATTAGTTGATCAAAATGAAGCAGGGCAACGCTAATAAATACACCTCACAGGCATTGAACTTCCTTCATAAAAGTACTTTCATTTGGATCTTTTCAAAGTGGCTGCAAGCTGCGCCTGGGTTATTGCCTAGTCAGTATTTTATCCTTCTCCCTTCTGAATGAAACGATCCTGAATATTCACCTGTGTTGGCGTAAGCATCAGCTTGTGCCATTATCAAATACTGACCATAACTTAATTCAACTAATCCTTTCATCCCGCAAAAATCACGTGCGCTGCTATACTTGCAATCTTCCGGTTTATCTACAAAGCCTGCTACTACCGGATTCTAACGAATATAATCCAAAGTTTTATCAAACATTCCTGATCTTTTATTTCTAAAGGCTTGTTGTGCTGTTGCCGAAATTGGCATGCATTATTATTACTGTTTTTCTTTCCTGCCCTCTCAAACATCCATACTAACCATTTTTACGGCTTTCTTGTGGATTTTCTTTTGTCAGAGTTTTGAACCGTGTTGAGGTATAACTTTTCATTTCACCCACAATTTTATCTAAGTTCATTTTACCATCACCTTCCTATTATCATGTGGCACATGACTTGTCGTTATGCACCAACCATATATTTGCAACCCTTTGTTTTCAATGCTGTATTGCCAGCTGGCAATTAGCTCCAGTTTGTATTCTTCTCTTATAAAAAGATCTATCCAGTTAACCACTGCAAAGGAAATACAACTATCATTATCGTGAAATTTATATATGCGGCTCATAAGCTAACGTAAACAATATTTATCGTTTGTTTATAACAGTAAGCTGCTAAACGATTGGAGTAAAAAGCCCGGCCCGAAGGGAACGGCATATAGAATAAATGCCAGTAAGAATAATCCTTTGCGTCAAGCAAACTCTTGTTTGCCAAGGCCCGTAAAAAAATAAAAAATCATTTGGTTTTTTACATAGATCATGCTGGAGTTTATTGTTCTTTTTTCTACTTGTCTGTAAAACAGTCCACAAAATCACTATCAATTTACAGCACCAAATATCTCGCTGCTAACAGATCTCTAAAAGTATTTTGCAAAAACCTCTTTTAAATTTGAAGTAAAGTGACGTTGTTTTGCAAGCCTGCTTGATACGTTTAGCGGAAAGGAAAAACTTAACGCTGATGCAGGAGGTATCACGCAAAATAAGATTGCTTACATCTTAACTTTACCGCATGTACAATCTAAGCACTGAAACGATCATTCCAAAATATTCTATTGAACCGGATATAGATACAGGTAACAGTATGTTCAAAATAACCAAACCTAAGTATAGCATTAATAGACAGCGTTCTGATTTTTTAATTCCTCATCGTAAAGACTATTATTTTTTTGTTTTTGTGAAACAAGGCGCCAGCCGTCATTGGATAGATATGACTCCCTATACCTTAAAACCTGATACATTTTATTTTACAATACCCCAACAGGTACATTTAAAGGAAGAGGCAAAACCACTTACCTGTACCAGTATTAGTTTTACTGAGGAGTTTTTGGCAATGCAGGAAAATCAGTTACTTAAACAACTGCCTGTTATACAAAACTTACACAATGGACATGAGCTTAATTTAAGTGCAGATAATGTTGTCTTTATTGATGATATCCTGGAAAAGATCTATGCAGAATATCATTCAAAATATAACTGGCAGCAAAGTATGTTAATGGCTTATTTGCAGGTGCTGCTTATATACGTAAGCAGGCTCTATCAAAAGAAGTTTAGCAACTCCGAACTATTTACTGACCGCTTGTTTTTGAAGAAATATCTTTCAAAAATTGACGAATCTTACGCTGAGTTGCATGAGGTAGCTGACTATGCTGATATGCTGAATATTTCTGCGGGGCATTTGAGCGAACTGGTTAAAGAACAAAGCGGCAAACCTGCTATTGCCCATATTCACGAACGCTTGATTCTTGAAGCCAAACGATTACTCTTTCATAAAAATCATTCAGTTAAAGAGATTGCTTTCCAGTTAGGGTTTGAGGATCCATCTTATTTTAACCGGTTTTTCAAACGCCTTATAATTTATTCATTGGTTACGTAGTTTTACTATTCACAACTGTAAATTCAGAACCCACATAATTGAGTAATGCTGCTCTTGCAGAGGGCGCACAGCTTGTATATCTTTGTACCAGAAGTTGATTGATGTTCAACGAACATTAATCGAATTATCCAAATCCAATGAAAAGAACCTTTATCCAATTATCCAATAGAAATTCTTAAAATCTAATATCAGTCAGCTTCTATTTTTTCTTTTTCCAATACCAACGAATAGCCGATCCAAACCGAAGAAACCAACTATCCAATAATCAGGTATAAAAGCCAACCTCAGAATCAAAAATATTTAAGCCTGCAGTAATGCGGGCTTTTTTTATTCTATTGCGGACATCGTCGTATAATAGATTGTATTTTTTTACAGGAAGTAGATTTCTGTCCAGCAGGGTGTAACTTACTGGGAAATGATTTGCTTTATTATTGATTTATCGAACTTCCTTATATTTGATAATCAACCAATACTGATTGCTAACTACCGCTAAAAAAGTAAATTAGTTGTTGTCTCTTATTATTTCATATAATAAAGTATAGGACTGCATTGAATCAAAACCCCGAACAGATTGCCCCCCTGTATACCACAAGCAAATATGAAAAATAAAACCCTTTACCAGCAAGGGTTGTAAAATTTAAACACTGAAAAAATACCCAAAAAAGATGAAAATTGCTGTTTTTGCTGCAATGTGGGTTAAGAATAGCCAAAGCAACAAAAAGAAGCCGCTGATGTCTGTGTTTGTGCCGATGGCTTGGCAGCGTGGCTACACCAACATCAGTTTGAGGCCATAAGGCAATAATGTTAACTCTTCCAATGCGTAAAAAATCCAAATCCGAAAGGCTATCAGATCGTCAACTTAGGTTGTTCGATAAGTTTAAAGGAAGCTACAGTTCTGAAAAGTCTATCGGTTATTTTGCCATAAACTACCTTCGTGAATTCTTACATTGGAATATTACGTCAGGTACCGTTTAACGCACTTACTTTTTCTTTGGAATCTTCTTTGCCGGCGTAGTACTTTTAGGAGGTATTTTTTGCTCACTGCCTGTACCGTCATTATTCCCCTGGTCATCCGGCATTCTGCTGCTTAACTTTGTATCATCTATATTTCCCTGTGCATCTCTTATCGGCTGTGGTACCGGTTCCTGGCCTTCCGCAGTTTTTTGTGTAAATACTTTTTCAATGTGCACCCACTTCCCATCTATCCATTTTAAGCCTTCATAATCTCCATCGGGTATGTAAGTATATTTTTTATTGGGCTCGCCGCTTTCAGAAATCAAATGCTCATAAATGATCATGTCCATATCAGGGTCATAAGTTAAACGCGGGCTTGCATCTTTTTTATATTCCATCACATACCTGGCCCTCGATTTTTTTATAACGCTGTTATCCTGGAAACTAAAGTTGCCGCCACCGAAAATTGGTTCGCCATCCTGGAAAGTAAGTATCTCGATTACTTTTTTATTACTGTTGATATTGTTCTCATCATATCCAAGAAGCGTGTAGTAATTTTTGCCAAATGCTTTTTTCTCAATCAGTTTATAATACACAGCGCCCATCCATGCAAAATTATTACCGATGGTATCTTCCTTGTTTATGGTGACTGCCGATTTATCAATCAATGGAAAAAGATTTAAAGAACCATCTTGTGTTTTCATTTGTATGGCACCATGCTGGCGGGTCACATG
>JBBPZF010000910.1:0-12325 GCA_038199105.1 Chitinophagales bacterium
ATTTGATAATGTAAGAAAGGTGCATGAAAGCTTTCCTGACAAAAATATTATGTTCACTGAAGGCTGTACTTTTCCTTTCAACCTGGATAGCGTACATCTCTGGAAGTGGGGTGAGCGCTATGGGCGCTCCATGATAAACGATTTTAATGATGGCACCACCGGGTGGACGGACTGGAATATTTTATTGGATGAAACAGGTGGACCCAACCATGTGGGCAATTTTTGTTTTGCCCCTGTGCATGGCATTACCGGCACTGGCGAATTGATCTATACAAGCTCGTATTATTATATCGGGCAGTTCTCTAAATTTATTCGCCCCGGCGCAAAAAGAATCATCAGTTCACCAAGCCGCACTGCTTTAATATCAACTGCTTTACCAATGCAGATGGTAAGACTGCCGTTGTGGTAATGAACCAAAGCTATAAGCCTGTTACTTATTATTTATGGGTAAATGGTGATGCAGCCGAGGTTACAAGTCTTCCGCATTCTATTGCAACGTTGGTGTTTTAGATAATAATGCTACCAAGATTTCAACAGATATTACTTGTAGCAAAGGGCCGCGGCTCCCAACACGCCTGCGTTTTCCAGAGTTGAGACTTCAATCTTTAAATGCTCCAATGCTCTCGTAAATGGAAATGTGTTGAGTTCTTTCAACATCGCCTTTTCAAAAAATGCAAATGCGTGCCGCACGGAGCCGCCTAAAACAATCAGCTCAACATCTAAAGAAAAGAGTATCATCTTAATGGCATTTCCAAGATGTGCTCCCATCTCTTCATACATTTTTAATGCTGCTGCATTTCCTTCTTTTGCAGACAGGTAAACATCTTCTCCATTTATACTATAAACGTTTTTAAAGAATTGCCCGCTTGCATAATATTCATAACATTGATCAAGATAGGCGATCATGCCAAACTCACCTGCTCCCCCATTCTTGCCGGAATATAATTTTTTATTAATGATTATCCCTGAGCCCAGCCCGGTTCCTATCGTGAGGCCAAGCATGGAATTGTTGCCTTTGCCTTTACCAAAATAAAATTCTCCCAAGGCAAAACAGTTGGCATCGTTTTCTACATACACCGGAATGTTGTAACGCTCTTCGATCAATTGTTGCAAAGGAATTTTTTTCCAGGAGGGAATATTTACAACATCATATACCATCTTCTCTTCATTATTCACCAGCCCCGGAACGCCTATTCCGATTGAGTTTACATTAGCGTTCATCAGTTCATCCGTTAAAGAAAATAATTCGCCAATCACTTCTTCCGCACTGCCATTTGCATTAATCTTTTTTGAAACTAATCCCGATAAAATATTTTCACTCACCAGTCCACCGCGAATATTGGTACCACCCATATCAATGCCCAAAATAATATTCTTATCCATTATTTTTCTTTCAGTTGAGACGCAGCAGCAGTGTCCAAATACACATGAAAGCTTTCATGGTTTCGCAACAGGCTTGCCGGTAATTGCGTGGAAATTTCTTCTTCGATCATCTTTTGCACTGCCTCAGCTTTTTTATTTCCGCTTACCAGCAGCATAATATTAGCAGCATCCAAAAGAGAAGCAATGCCGAGCGTAAGGCCATGCGTAAGGCTTTGTTCCTTTGTGAAATATTTTTGTCCTACCGCCTGCGTCGTACTATCTATTTCGGCTACGTGTGCCCGTGAGTAAGCGGGTGTACCCGGTTCATTCATTCCCACGTGTCCGTTTGTTCCGAGACCTATAATAGCAACATCAATACCTCCGTGATCATGGATGAAAGTTTCAATGCGCTCACATTCTTCATCCGAATTTTTTGCCTTGCCATCAAAAAAAACAATATTTTCTTCGGCAACATTTAGCGGCCCAAATAAATCATTATTCAAATGAAACCTGCAGCTGCCCTCATCATTTCCGTTCATGCCGGTCCATTCATCGAGGCTTAAAAATTTCCAGCCGGAGATATCAATGTCTTTTTCTTTCACCTGCTTTATTAATTCTTTATACATACCCTTTGGTGAGTCACCAGAAGCGGTGCAAAGCAATGGATGTTGTGTTCCTTTTATAAAATTTAATAGGTCATTTGCTGCCTTTTGTGACATTTCATCATACGTATCACTGATCAATAATTTCATGTTTTAAATTTTTTTTATGCAAAGGTTGGTAAGGTGTAAGACGCGGACTTTTTTAGCGCTTTAATTCCCATTGCACCTTTGTGTGATTTTATTCGTGCATAAAAATAACTGAAAAGAAGATTAAAGTATTTTCCTGGCAAGGCTACATAAGTACCGCGCCTTCGAAAACAAAATTGTTTTACCTTGACAATAATTTTTACGATTAAAAATCTTGATATATGCCGGGTGATTCTTTACAGGTTAATATAAATTCCAAGGGTACAAAAAAAAATACATTTGATGCCATAGTGGTGGGTTCAGGTATAAGCGGCGGCTGGGCTGCGAAGGAACTTTGTGAGAAAGGTTTAAAAACTTTGGTGTTGGAAAGAGGAAGGAATGTTGTTCATCTTAAAGATTATCCTACGGCAACAATGTCCCCCTGGGAATTTGAACACCGCGGTGCAATGCCAGAAAAATTTATGGAAGAAAATCCATTGATAACTAAGGCCGCGGGTTTCGACGATTCCACTGACCACTTTTTTATTAAAGATAACGATCACCCTTACGTGCAGGAAAAACCTTTTGAATGGATTCGCGGATACCAGGTAGGTGGCAAGTCTTTAATTTGGGGAAGGGCCTGCCCGAGATGGAGTAAATATGAATTTATAAATCCCGCAAAGTATGGTTATGGCATTGAGTGGCCGATAGGCTATGATGATATAGCGCCATGGTATTCGCATGTTGAGACTTTTGCCGGCATTTGCGGAAACAAAGACGGGCTTGAAGCCATGCCCGACGGAGAGTATCTTCCACCGTTTGAAATGAACTGTCCTGAAAAAGATATGAGGCAAAAATTGCTTTCAAAATATAAAGATAGGTTTATGATACATGGGCGCTGGGCGCAGTTGACCGAAGCAAAAGATATCCATCACCAACAGGGACGCGGAAAATGCCAGGCACGAGACAAGTGTATGCGTGGATGCCCGTTTGGCGGGTATTTCAGCTCCAACTCATCTACATTGCCATGGGCAGAAAAAACTGGTAACCTCACCGTGAGGCCGTTCTCAGTTGTGCATTCAATTATTTATGATGAGCAAAAACAAAAAGCGGTTGGTGTAAGAATAATTGATACGAATACAAAAGAGACAACCGATTATTTTGCACGGGTCATTTTTATGAATGCATCTGCGTTAAACACCAATCTTATTTTAATGAACTCCACCTCCAATCGTTTTCCAAATGGTTTTGGAAATGATAATGGATTGTTGGGCAAATATGTTTGCTTTCAAAATTACCGTGGCTCTGTTGGTGGCGATGTTGAAGGCTATCTTGACAAATATTATTATGGCCGCAGGCCTTCTGAAAGTATGATGGCTAACTATAGAAATCTTCATTCTAATGATATGGATTTCGTAGGAGGCTATATGGCATTCATGGGCTGCTATAGAAACCGTGCTAATGGAGAACAACTACCTGAGCAAATTGGCGGAGCTTATAAAGATAATTTGGCAACAATGGGCGGTTGGGGAATGTATATGTATATGCAGGGTGAAACCGTTCCTAAGGAAACCAATTATGTTGCCCTGAGTAAAGACAAAAAAGATGAATGGGGAATTTCCCTGCTGGTAACAAATGTAGATTATGATGACAATGATGAAAAGCTATTGAAAGATTTTATTACACAGGGAAGTGAAATGTTTGATGCGATGGGAATAAAAAATATCACGCATCACGACAACCATTGGGCACCGGGAAGAGATATACATGAAATGGGCGGATGCAGGATGGGCAAGTATCCTAAGACATCTTTATTAAATGGCTGGAACCAGTTTCACAATTGCAAAAATGTATTTGTAACCGATGGCGCCTGTATGACAAGCACGGCAAACCAGAGCCCGTCAATATTTTATATGGCACTAACGGCAAGGGCTACTAACTATGCGGTGGAGGAAATGAAAAAAGGCAATTTATAATTTCAAAAATTATTAAACCAGGGCTATAACAGTATCAGGGGTAATTGATATTTGTTCAAGAACTATTTTGGAAACAGTGCTATAGTTTTACTTCCAGGTTCAGATAATATGTATAGATTTTTTGAAGATGAATTTGATGTAGAAGTCTTTTGTTCCGGTAGGAACATTTTGTAGGTTGCTATTCATTTAGCAGCGTTATCGTCCCGTAGGAACGTTCTGTGCGACTTGTAATCATTCAACATCGAAAGGAAACATTTTTAAATGAATATAGAAGAGTGCTGAAATTGTTTGAGATTGATTACGAGGAGAAATACATCTTCAAAAAACCTGTTTTAACACAAAACGTTCCTACGGAACGATTCGCCAATTTGTATTTTTTTACTACCCATGAAATGTTCCGATGGAACATGGAAAACTTAACAGCACATTAAAATATTAATTATGTCAATCCCAGGTCAAATGAAAAAATATACGATCCTCTTTGTGATAATAATCTTTGCAAGTTGCAAACTTGCTGATAAAAAATCTTCTCATGAAACAAAGAATGAAAGCGTGGTAACTAAAAATGATTGGATACCATTGCTTGACGGAAAAACAACCACCGGCTGGCATAAGTATGGACAAGACAGTGTAGGTAAAGCATGGAATATAGAAGATAGTGCTTTGCACCTTGATGCTTCATCAAAGGCCGACTGGCAAACAAAAGATGGCGGCGATATAGTTAGCAATGATGAGTTTGGAAATTTTGATCTGCAGCTCGATTGGAAAATCTCAGAAGGAGGCAACAGCGGAATAATGTTTTATGTAAAAGAAGATACCTCAAAATACAAATACACGTGGTACACGGGCCCGGAAATGCAGGTTTGCGACAATGATAAAAATGAAGATGGCAAAGTGTATAAAAGCCAGGCAGGAGATATTTATGAATTGTTTCCCACTAACGCTGTAGCCTACGTGAATCCTGCCGGTCAATGGAATCATGTGGAGATTAAAGCCAATAATGGCAAACTTGATCTTTACATGAATGGCCATCATACTTTAGATACAACTATTTGGGATGATGCCTGGAAAAAAAATATTGCAGGTACAAAGTTTAAAGATATGCCGGATTTTGGCACTTTCAAAAAAGGGAAAATTGCATTACAGGACCATGGCGCTGATGTGTGGTTTAAGAATATAAACATTAAAGAACTATAGACTTACTTATCGCTTTTGCCAGTGATACCATTTGCACTTTTAAAATTTGGAAGTATATACCAATTAGATATACTTTTGATAAAAAGTAAGTATCATGAAAACTCTTTCTCTCAAGCTTGATGACAACATTTTTGATGAAACTGAAGAAGTAGTTTCAGAGTTGAATCTTGCAAGAAACCGATATATCAACGAAGCGCTTAATCTTTACAACCAATTTAATAAAAGACGGGTTTTAAAAAAGAAGCTTACTAACGAAAGTAAACTTGTAGCTCAGAGCTCTTCCGAAGTATTGGCTGAATTTGAAAAACTTGTTGATGAACTATAAGCAGTTTGACATTTGGCTTGCAGATTTAAATCCTACTAACGGAACCGAGCCTGGAAAAACCAGGCCAGTCGTAATTATCCAAACAGATTTATTGAATGAAACGCACCTGTCAACAATCGTGTGTCCGGTTACAACCAACGTAAAACCGGAAGCCGAAATTTTAAGAGTACATCTAAAAAAAGCACAGTTACCAAAATTAAGTGATGTTCTTGTTGACCAACCAAGAGCTATAGACAATAAACGTTTCATAAAAAGAATTGGGAAGTTGAATAGAGAGCAGATTATTCTACTGAAGGAAAACTTGAAAATTATTCTTGATCTTTAAAAAAGTGATTAGCCCCAAGCCGCACCAATGGGCTAGTGCAAAACGAAACAAAATATATTTGTAGATCGATTATTTATAAAATTGTAGGTTCATATAATTTGTAAATACAAACGCTGGTGGCAATGCGGACAGACCGTAAATACGGCAATACAGTTGCATAGAAATGAAATGGCACTATAACATATAAAAAAATTCTTCCAAGAGAATCGAGGGCTGGTGCCTTGGGTTGAAGTACTCAATTCGATCGGGTTCAATTCCCGGCCGATGTAAATTGTAATTAATCTGCTTTGGACGGGAATGCTTCTTTTTACTTTCTATTTTATGGCACTTACACCTGCAGAAAAACAGAAACTTTACAGGCTTCATAACTTAAACAAAAAGTCACTTGAGAATGCTATTGATTTAATAAAACTGAATATTAGGGACAGTTTTAAAGAAGAAATTCAAAAAGGGAAATACACAGTCAGGCAGACATTCACTCATACAAAAAGAATTAAAAAGAAAAAGGCGGACAGGTAACGACACATAAGACAATAGGGAGTACAAGATGGTTTGCCAAAAATACTGGCTGACAATTATAATCGGTACTTCGGTAAACCATGCATGGTATAACGACAATAAAGTTCTAAAGAGCCCCCGCATTTAAATCACTTTTCATCACCATCAAATACTTCCAGGCTCAGCCAAAGCTTTTCTTTCCTGTAAGATTCTATAAAAAGAACGGCTGCGAATTTCATCTAAAGTAAGACCGGTTGCCAGGGCTTCCTCTTCTGTTATCGCTCCGCAGTTTATGGCTTTTAAAAAGAAATTCAATAGTCCCTGGCCTGTGGCGGCATCATCAAAAATATCGCCGGTAAGCGTTGAGATGGCCGCACGTTTTACAAAAGCTTTTAGCCGGTGAACTGCATCTTCATAACTGCTCAAAAAGAAATTGTATGTAGCTGCGTACCGCATAGGAAGCTGTGCCGGGTTGAGATCCCATCCCTGGTAAAATCCGTTGACAAGCGAATGCGTTGTATGCTTAAAGCCTTGCAGCCATGCATTATAAACCGTCTCCCTGTTTTCGGTAAGTTGCTCGTAAGTAAGATCATCGCCGCGATGCGGGCCAATGGGCATGATGTTCGTTGCACCATCCGAAAGAAAAATTCCGGTGCCACCTAATGCAACTTTAGTCATGTGGTGTGCAAAGTCACAAACAGGATGATCCATGGTTTGGTATTTTGCGGTGATGCCGCAGGATGCTGTGTAGTCATAAGTTCCAAAATGCGCCGCGATCATTCGTCCTTCGGAAGCTCTTATAATTTTCATCAGGGGATTGCGGCCTTCATCATCCATTATTATTTGCGTGGCCTCAACCATGGTTTCCATTTTTAGAGAACCGGCAGGAAGGTTATTTTCTTTTTCTATGATCTCAAATAATTTTACCAAAGTAATTACCTGTTCAGGTATGGTTACTTTCGGTAACATCACCACGAAGTTTTTGGGAAGAACATTTTTTGTTTTTTCAAGAAGCGTTGAGATAAAAAGATCCATGGTTCTTACGCCGCGATATTTCAAATCTTCTGTAAAAGGTTTTATCCTGATACCGATGAAAGGCGAAACTGTTTTGTTCTTCATGGCAATCGCCAATTCATTGGCTGCCTTTACTGCGGTTTCATCTTCCTCATCATCCGGCCTGTTGCCAAAGCCGTCTTCAAAGTCAATCCTGAAATCTTCTACTGGTTCTATTTCAAGTTTTTTTATGATCTTGTTATACACAGAATATGATAGCCATGCACTTTCTTTTTTTCTTTCCTCTTCGCTCATATTTTTTAATTTATGAGCGAGGTATTCAATATCCTTTTCAAGGTGCGGAAGATGCTCAAAGCCTTGTAGCTGCAATACTTTAGCAAGCGTAACAAAATTTGGAGCGTATGTTTTAAGATTGCGCAAGGCAACCTCTCCCATTTTTATAGCAGTGTCTGATTTAAAAAGATTAGCGCCACCATACACCGTATGCACAGGTTGCCTTTCCGGTTTGTCACCGGGATATTTTTTCTGAAATTCCAGGTTAGCTGATTGTAATTCATTCAGCAAATTTTCTTTCTCATCTTCATTTACAGAAAATTTCATTCAATATTTTTTATGATTAAGAACCGCGATAGGTAGAATATCCAAAAGGATTTAATAACAGGGGAATATGATAGTGCTCTTTATCTTTTATTTCAAAAATAATTTCAACAAAAGGATAAAATGTTTCTATCCCGTCTTTATCAAAATATTCTCTTGTTTCAAATTTTAATTTATAAATGCCGGCTGCGGGTACAGCATTTTTTTCGAGTAAGTCAGTAATTCTTCCATCATTATTTGTAGCGCCACCGGCAACGGTTATCCATTCTTCATCTTCATTTCTGAATAGAATTATTTTGATACCTGTGGCAGGCTTTCCTTTTGAAGTATCTAAAACATGTGTGGTTATTGAGCTCATTAGAATAATTTTTTCAGCCTGTCTTTTGTAATTCTTATCTGCTCTGCAGCTGCGATTTTTATTTCATCTTCGGGAATATTTTTTAAACGCTCCTGTAATAAAGCAAGCATTTCATTTGCAGATTTTCCGGTAGCAAAAGCAATAAAAATAAATCCAAATTTTTCGTGATAAGACTTGTTGCCTTCAGCTAATGATTGCAACATCTCCTGCGATGATTCATTTACACCTGACTGCTCAACCCGCGCCCAATCTGCCGTTGCATAAAATTTTTCCTTCATTGAATTTAAATCGCCAATAGCAGGATGATGCCCGAAAGCTTCCATCCAATCTTCTTTTTTACATTCACTCCATTTTTCATCAGCGTACTCAAAAAGGTCTAAAAGATCGTTGACGGGAAAAACGGTTAGCATTTTATTTACCCATGTTACAGAGCCGCAACAATTATGCAGGAGTTCTTTTTTCTTATCGTCACTAAGATGATCAAATTCTGCTATTGTCATAATTTATTTTTAAAAAACATAACAACTTCTTATTTATACCACCGTAGGAAACCTGTTTACATTTTTATAATAAATATAAACAGCAGGCTCTTTACCCATAGCGGTAAACCATTGCTGGCAATAAGGCGCCATCCAGATGAAATCTCCTTTTTTTATTGGGTACCATTCGTGATCGAGCATGTAAATTCCCTGGCCTTGCAGGTATAAGAGTCCATGCTCCATGATATGCGTTTCAACCATCGGTAAGTTTCCACCGGGGTCATAGGTAAAAATATTTACGGCCATATCAAATGAAAGATCATCAGGCAATAAAACCTGCAAACGCAAGGCATCATCACCGAGGTAAGAAGGGTCTTCTACTTTTGATGCATCTCCAAACAACACTTCGGGAACACCATGCTCTTCAAGGCTTTCATACACTTTATGGAACGTGAGAATTTGTGTGCCTTCTTCTATATTATCAAATGTATATTCCTTTTCAATGGGTACATAAACAAATTGTCCTTGCGCAAGTTCCTGTTTTTCATTACTGATAGTCGCGGCACATTTTCCCTTTACGACATAAAAAAATATTTGCGATTTTTTTGTTGTTCCTGATAGCTTACAATCTGTATTAGCAGTGATTAAGATTTGTGTAAGACGGGCACCCATCTGCTCATTGATAATCACATTTACGACACAATTCTCCCAGCCCGGCACCCTGCTATTGATATAACCATCCGGACTTATAACTGCATGATTTCTTTTTACAACCGATCGTGTTAATGCTGATATTTCCATTGCTGTATCCTTTATTCCTGTACTTCCGATTTCGTAGCAGACTGAATTAAATGCCCGATAAAATTATTCGATATGTCTAATGCGATAGCGATATCCTTCGTTTCTACTTTTTCCAACGGATTATGGCTAATGCCTTTAAAGCATTTTACAAAAAGCATGGCAACA
Source organism: Chitinophagales bacterium (assembly GCA_038199105.1). GTDB lineage: Bacteria > Bacteroidota > Bacteroidia > Chitinophagales > Chitinophagaceae > Ginsengibacter. The sequence goes on from JBBPZF010000910.1 coordinate 9,826, forward strand.
GGCGCGACCGTCGAAATTTCAATGGCATCATGCCCCGCGCCACTTTCTATCTCAACCACTTCCATCTCTTTCTGTTTGATTGATTTCTTTAGAAGCTTATTGAGCTTTTCATCACACACAACAGGATTACTTTCCTGTATGAGGCTCCATTCAAAATAGACTTTCCTGAAATTGCAAATCTCTTCACACAATTCATTTATGTCCTGGTAAGCTTTTCCCAACTTCTTCTTGCTTCCGCTCCTGATATCCAGGCTGCATATTACTTTGCCGGGAATAACATTGCTGGCTGCATGCTGTACTTCTATTTTACCAACGGTAGCCACTACATTACTTTTTTTAGCAGAAGCATATCGCTCAACAGCTAATATAAATTCTGATGCTGCACACAATGCGTCCGTACGCATTTTCATTGGCACTGTGCCTGCATGGCCTGCAACGCCTGTGAATTCAATCAATATTCTCCGTTGGCCTGCTATGGCAGACACGATGCCTGCAGCAATATCGCTTTTATACAAAACAGGACCTTGTTCAATATGAATTTCATAATACCCTAACCACTTTTCTGCTGGTATAGCATCCTGTAAAAGTTGCGATGCATTAAATCGATTATCCTGCAAAACTTCTTCCAGTGAAATTTCATTATCATCTTTTATTTGCAGTAATTCTTCTTTAAAATTACCCGCAACCACTTTGCTTCCCAAATATGCCGTTTTAAAGCGCACACCTTCTTCATCGCTAAATGCAATGAGCTCGATATTAAAAGGAAGAGCTGTTTTTTCTTTAACAAGGTGCTCCATAAGATCCAGGCCAGCTAATATTCCCAGCGGACCGTCATATTTACCCGCATCAATCACGGTATCATAGTGGGAAGCAATTACAAAAGTTTTTGCATCTTCTTTTTCTGATAATAATCTTCCTCTTACGTTTCCTGCATTATCAACATAAGTCTGCAGCCCTGCTTCATTCATCCATGATGCAATTTTATCACGGCATGCCATAGACGCTTTTGTTCCAAAAATTCTGCTAAGGCAATTCGGCTCATCACTATACTGTGCAAGTTCCTGTATTCTTGCTTCAACATTTTCTGCCCGTTGTTTATAGTTTTTCATTTATGTATGCGGTAGTTTTTGCTGTGGCTTTTAGTATTTTTATAAATAACTTTCCCTTTATTCAACACTGAAAAATTTCCGTTTTCAAATACTTTTCGGCCGGCAAGATAAGCCTGTTCTATAACACCGCTCAAAGTTTTGTGCATATAAGGGGTTATTTTATTTTTATGCTGAATGATTTCCTCTGTAATAATAAATTCTCGTTCATCATCCCACACCACAATATCTGCATCATAGCCGATGGCAATTTTTCCTTTATGATTTTGCAACCCCAAAAGTTTAGCCGGGTTTTCAGAAAGCCATTTTGCCATATCAGTCACAGCGCATTTCCTTTTTTTTGCTGCCGTCCACAATACGGGTAGAGCGAACTGCAAAGATGCGATACCGCCCCATGCTTTCATAAAATTTCCGGTGTCTATTTCTTTGAGATCAGGCGTTGCGGGAGAATGATCGGTTGCTACAAAATCTATAATACCATCTCTGAGCGCCTGCCATAAAAGATCATTATTTTCTTTTTCGCGAATGGGAGGAGCGCATTTATATTGCACTGCTTCATCTTGAATATCTTCGGCATTAAAGAATAAATAATGCTGGCCGGTCTCAACAGTAATGGGCAGGCCTTTTTGTTTTGCCCTTGTGATTTGCTCAATTGAATTTGAAGATGAAAGATGAACGATATATGTACGACAATTATATTCTTCACACAATTTGATCATAAGCGCAATTGCATCATCTTCCCATTTTTTTGGGCGTGATGACAAATACTTTTTATAAGATTATCATCACCTGTCGCTTCGATTTTAAAACTATCAAGTTCGCAGTGAACAAGCAATGGCAAATTGTGCTTTGCAATAATGGGCATTGCTTTTCTAAGATCTTCTTCATTTACATTCGGAAATTCATCAATGCCGGAATGGGTAAGAAATGCTTTAAATCCAACACACCTTTGTCAATTAGCTTCTCAATTTCGTTTCCATTGCCGGGAACAATACCGCCCCAAAATCCACAATTGGTATGCAAGTTATTTTTGGTGGATGCAATTTTTTCATCGAATGCTTTTGCAGTAGTTGTTACCGGCGATGCATTTAGTGGCATATCAATTAATGTAGTAATACCTCCTGCTATTGCGGCTTTCGTTGCTGTATCAAATCCTTCCCAATCTTCTCTTCCGGGTTCATTGATGTGCACATGCGGATCAATAATGCCGGGCATTATAATATTATTTCCAACATCAATTATGTTCCCGGAATAACTTTCAGGAACGCCTTTTACTATGCCTGAAATCTTTTCACCTGTAATAAAAATAGTAGCATCAATGATGTCACCATTTACAATCACTCTCTTACTATGTAAGGCTTTATCATTCATTTTACCTGCTAAATAAAAACCAA
>JBBPZF010000911.1:0-14319 GCA_038199105.1 Chitinophagales bacterium
CCGGGATCCGTGGACAAGATCCTAGCTACATTAACAGAATCTGGATTTGTTGCAGAGCTTCTCAATTTACCATGCCATAACCAATAGAATAATCCGACATACAAGTTTGATTTTGGAGGGCCGGTTTCTTTATATCCTGGCAGTGTCCGTCCCAGGGCATCTGTCGCCGTCATGTGCGAATTGGAAATGGGAATCTGTTTTGAATTTTGGGCAGTTAAGCTCACAGTTACTGTCAAAAAAAAGATAAGGTTTGCAAAGATTTTGAATTTCATATCTTACTTATTAGGAAGTTTTATACAAAAAGGGCTTGCGGGTAAATGTGCAGTATTAAATAAAGAAACTTCAGGGTTATCCGCCCATGCATATCTCACCACTGCAGGTTTTTTAATTGCGGGATTTGAAACAATCACTTTATTCTTATTGATATATGCCTCCGCATTCACAAATTTATTGGGAGCCGAAACATCTGCGATAGTAAATCCTCTAAGATGATAACCACTTTTACTCACCAGCCGGCTTGCTTCATAATCAAAACCCAAAACAGCTTTATCGCCGCTTAACTTCATGCTTTTGATAATTGGCCCACTAAATATTAAACCCTGCTTACCATAATCTTTTGCCAATGCCCACAGAGCAAGGCGTGAGCCAACGGTAGCCTTATTAGAAGGATGAAGTTTGGTAGAATTTCCCACGTCTATGGTTACTACCAGGCCTGTGTACTTTGTATTTTTCGTTACATCAAGTTGCGCCTTTCGAATTACAGCCCATTGAATATCTCCCGACGAATCTTTATAATTAGGAAGTTGAACGATATAAAAAGGCAGGTTTTCGTTATTCCAATTTGAACGCCAGGTATGAATCAAATCGGTAAGCAAAAATTTATATTCCGAAGCACGTTTTGAGATCGGCCTTCCGGAATTATCCGGTAATGTGTTAGACTCGCCCTGGTACCAAATAACTCCTTTCATTGAATAGGTATAACAGGTGCTACCACAGAATTATAAAATTCAGCAGGACGATGATTAAATGGAATTGAATTGTCATTGCGATGTGAGCTCCAGTATTGATACAGGGAATCTAATTCAGCATCGTTCCTGATGGTTTTTTCAGGCATCCATGATTCGGCCCGGGTATCTCCGCAAGACATAACTATAATTCCAACAGGAATTTTTTCAGTTGCCTGAATTTTTTTGCAAAATAATATGCAACCGCAGAAAAATTTGAGGCTCGCTTCCCTATAGCAGATATCCATTTAGAATGTTCACTGTTTTCGGGATTCTCCACGCCATCGGGCATCTTACAACGATACTCGCGAATGTTGGGATTGTTAAGAGACTCTATTTCTGATTTACCATTTTTATCAGCAGCTAATATAAAATTCATATTGGATTGGCCCGCGCAAAGCCATACATCTCCTACCAATACACCTTTAAAGGAAATGGTGTTTTTATTTTGATCGGCTATTTTAAGTTTATAAGGCCCTCCGGCTTTCATGGCTGGAAGTTTCATTTTCCAGTCTCCTTCTGCATCAGAAAATGTACTATTATTCTTTCCATTCAGAGTTGCAGTAACTTTTGAATGTGCTTTGCATTTACCCCAAAAAATCACAGGTTGATCACGTTGCAAAATCATGCTGTCGCAGAAAATTGCCGGCATACTCAATGTATCTTCTTTTATTCCTGTTTTATTTTCCTCAAAAGGATTAGTCTTTCCAAATAGGGAAAAGAAAATTATTGTTACTATACAAAAAAGAGTACCCGTTTTAAAAAAATATTTCATAGCTGTTACTGCTTTACAAAAAGAGACTGATACTATTTTTTTAATCAACATTTAGTTAGAAATATTAACTCATCATCCTCAAGGCTTTACCCTTGTATTCACTGTTACATAATCACGCTTATCCCGTATCATTTATTATTCACGATCACATAGCTTTTTCCAACTTCTGTATTTAAATCATAAAGAAAAGTAGGCTTCAACTCTGGTAAAATGACGTCAGCCTTTTTCGAAATAAGCGGAGGTGCTGTTTGTGGTGTGATGAAAAAAGGATTAGGATTGTTTCCTTTTGCTTCCTTCAGCATCCCTTTTCCCTGAAGCTTTATTTTATTATATGTCCTCAGCCGGCAATTTCCTCCCAACAAAGATTTGATTACTAACTTCGAAAGCTTACCATCCTTCCATTTCATATCCGTTATTTCAAAAGCTCCAACCGCTCTCAATCCGCTCACACTTCCATTTTTCCACGCATCTGGTAGAGCGGGTAAAAGAAAAATATCACCATCATGGCTCTGCAACAACATTTCGGCGATACCGGCTGTGCAGCCAAAATTGCCATCAATCTGAAAAGGAGGATGTGCATCAAACAAATTGGGATAGGTGCCACCACCGCTGTTCTCTCCAATATTTACTCCGGCAGGAGTTAATTGATCCCTAATCAGTTTTAAAGCATGATTGCCTTCCAGCAGCCTCGCCCATAAATTAACTTTCCATCCCATTGACCACCCGGTGGAAATATCGCCCCTTTGAATAAGTGATGTACGGGCAGCACTGAATAGTTTCGGAGTGCGATAGGGGGAGATCTGGTGAGATGGATAAAGGCCGAACAGGTGAGATACATGGCGGTTCTTATCGTCCGGACTATCCCAGTCTTCCATCCACTCCTGGAGTTGGCCATACTGTCCAATCTGCATGGGTGGCAAACGTTTACGGGAGCCTTCCAATTTTGTAACCAATTCCTTATCTGAGCCAAGCACCTGCGTTGCGTTTATTACATTGGAAAACAATTCAAATACGAGCTGATTATCTATGGTGGTTCCCGCGGCTATGGAATTTCCCTGGTGAATACGGGGACCATTTTCAGGGGACATAGAAGGTGTCACCACAAGCCATTTATGCACCGGTTCTTCAACTAAAAAATCGAGGTAGAATTGTGCTGCGCCTTTTAAAGCGGGGTAAACAGATTGTAAATATTTCTTATCGCCATTATATAGATACCTATCCCACAATTGGCGGCTCAGCCAGGCACCTCCCATTGGCCACATTGCGGAAGATATACCATCCACCGGGCCGGTAATCCGCCAGATGTCAGTATTATGGTGTGCTACCCAGCCTCCTGCGCCATACATTACCCTGGCCGTTTCTTTGCCAGATACTGATAAGTCTTTTGCCATCTGAATTAACGGTTTATGCATTTCAGCAAGGTTCGTTTCTTCCGCAGGCCAGTAATTCATCTCAGTATTAATGTTGATGGTATATTTACTATCCCAGGGCGGATTCATCTTATCATTCCAGATGCCCTGCAGGTTGGCTGCCTGTCCACCGGGTTGTGATGAAGAGATCAGCAGGTACCGGCCAAACTGAAAATAGAGAGCCACCATTTGCGGATCGTTGTCGCTGGCAAACTCTTTTATCCTGATGTTAGTAGGATTTTTGACAGAATCCGTTGTACCCAGATTTAATTTAACCCGGTTAAAATACTTTTGATAAGCAGCAATATGGTCTTCCAGCAATCGGAGATAAGACTTCTGCAAAGCTTTATCCAGGTACGATAAAGCACGTTTGCTTTCATCAGCGCTAATATCTTTATAGTTTACAAAATTGGTTGCAATGGAAATATAAATTGTAACCGCATCAGCTTTGTTTACATGAATTTGCTCGCCTGCGTCGGTTACCTCTCCACCCCCTACTTTGAATTTTATCAGTGACTTAAATTTCACCTGCCCCGGCACTCCTTCGTGATCGCTACTGATTCCTGAAAGCTCTAATTCATCAGAACCATTAGCAATAATTTCCGCTTTTTGCGGACTTGCCATTGATGCATCAAAAGTGATGCTTCCTGGCTTATCGGCAGTAAGCCGCATGATAATTACCTGGTCAGGAACAGAAGCAAAAACAGAACGTTTATAAGTAGTGCCGTTTACTTTGTAAGATATTGTAGCCACTGCCTTTTCAAGATCGAGATCACGGTAGTATTTCTCAAACTTATCGTGTCCCGGAAAAACAAGGTTCAAATCTCCTACAGGCTCGAATTTCATTCCGTTGTTTTTTTCGGATTGAATATTTTTCACAGCCAGATCGGTTGCTTCTTTATACTTTCCTTCAAAGATCAGTTTTCTGATTTCCGGTAAAACCTTCAGGGCATTGGGATTATCATTGCGACTTGGGCCTCCGCTCCAAACTGATGATTCATTTAATTTAATGGATTCATTATAGGGGTTACCAAATATCATGGCTGCAATGCGGCCATTCCCGATTGGCAAAGCTGCTTCCCACACTTTTCCGGCCGGTGCATTGTACCATAGCTTCAGGTTATTGCTTTGAGAAAGCACCGGAAGTACCGGAAGCAATAAAATATAGACCAGGAGCATCCTTGTTTTTAACGTAACTAAGTTATTCTTCATATACTATCATCAAAGTGATTTCCAACTCCTGTCCTTAAAATAAAATATCACATACCAATTAAGATACTGCATTCAATTGTAGTGCTTGGTTATACTCCATTGGCTTTCATTGATCATATCCACAAGTACTATAAAGTACTATATATGAAAACGGGATGTCCTGCTTTTAATTGGGGAGTTATTTTAAACTTTATTAAGCGAGAGAATGTTTTTATTATCAATGAGGCTAATTAATTTTCATTGGTCGAAACAGGAACTGTAAGCCAACATTTCATTTAATAATATAACCAGGAAGGTGTTAAGTCTTCCTGGTTATATGAAGTGTAACTCTTTTAAAAACCTTTCTACGGTTTAAATTCATTTGTAGGAATCGGATAATAATCCCATGCCCCCTTCACATATTTCCCCGCAGGGTTAAATGTGGATGCCCCGACCATTGGTGATTTCGCAGCCATTTGGTGAAGCCTGTCCGCTGCAATGCCCCAGCGGCGCAAGTTTTCATAACGCCAGTCTTCGCCTGCAAGTTCCACACGTGATTCGTGCTGGACAGCTGCACGCATTTGTGTTTGCGACATGCTGCCGTCTATCATAGGCAGTGAGCCTGTAACAATTGTTTTCTGATAAATACGGCGTGGATCTTTTGCAACGCTGTTGTTGGCCCGTGTTCGTACCTCATTTACATACTGTGCTGCTTCCATCGTATGCCCTGTTTCATTCAGGCACTCCGCATAGCAAATAATCGCATCTGCAAAGCGCATCCATTTTACATTCAGGTCTTCTCCAAATAAGCCAGCGTTATTTAAGTAGCCGGTTCTTTCAAAACTATTCCGGAGGTATTTATAATTGGGATACCATTCCTTGTTTTTTCCAGGCCATACCCATCCTTCATAAGATTTATCGTTGTTGTTTTTAATATTATAAGTCAATGTGTTGGTCGCACTGTTAACTTTTACATCCTTAATATAGAATTTTCCGATAGAATTATGCAGCATCGTGTCGCCGCCGGTGGTTACATAAAAAACATCACCTGGCTCAAGCATAGTATAAGTAAATCTTTTATCAATCATTCTTCCATTGGCATCTTTTTCAAATTCATCATAAAGATCTGCGGTAAAACATTCTCTCGCGCCAAAGCCTTCGTACATATCAGGTTGTTCAAACACCTGTAGAAAATTTCCGGGAGCGCCAACCTCTAAGCTAATACCAGACCCTGGTGGATAATACATTTCATTTACTTCAAAAATAGATTCCACACTTTGGTCGTGTGCCTTATTATAAACGTCGCCATAATTACCCAGCAGGTCCAGGCTATAATCTTGTCTCTTACCCAGGGGTACAAATTCAGCGAGCATGTCAGATGCCTTCTGCCAGTTGTCAGTTTTGTTGATCGGGTAGCCTGCAAGCTGCATATATGTTTTAGCCAGCAAAAATTTTGCAGCCGCCTGGCTAAGCCTTCCTTTATTTAATGCATCCCAGCTTTTTGGTAAATTAGGAATTGCTTCGGTGAGATCTTTAATAACCGCCGCATACACATCTTCAGCTGGTGAAAATTGCACCTTGTAGTATTCTGCTATCGGCAAAATATCAGTAATGATCGGACACTTCCGCCAGCGCACTGCAACCATTTCATACATAAGCGCCCTTATGGTTTTGCATTCGGCAATGAGGCCATCCTTATCTGCCTGTGGTATTGGCGAAGCATCTATTTTGGCGATCGTGTAATTGCAGAGATAAATTCCCTGGAAACAATATTTCCATCCCCACAGAAACTGAACGTTATCCGGAGAAAAATTGTACCATACCGTAAAATCATCTGTCTGGGTGCGCAACAGATCATCTCCTGCATAATCATTTAATGCATGACGAATGAAAAGATAGATCGGGCCGAGATGCACGGTACGGTTATAGCATTGCATAACGGCGCCTTTGCATTGCTCAGTTGTTTGATAAAAATTATTGTCGGTTACAACAGCATAAGGCGCTGAATCGAGAAAGCTTTTTTTACAAGACCCGGCAATTATCAGGATACAAAACGTAAAAAAGACTAACGCTGTATATTTTATTGTTTTCATTTTATTCTTTTTGTGATGTAGTAATTTTTTTTAGAAATTAACGCTGATACCTGCGGTCCATGTTTTTTGAATTGGATATCTGTCGCCGTAGTCAAGGCCTAATATGTAACTTGGACTGTTTCCCTGCCCGCCTTCATTAGTGTTTAACCGGACACCGTTAGCTATCTCGGGATCATCACCTTTATATTTGGTAACTATAAAAACGTTTTCTCCCGAAACATAAATTCTCAGGTTAGCAAAGCCAATCTTACGTAAAGTGTTTGCAGGAAATGTATATCCTACCTGCAGATTTTTTAACCTGAAATAAGATCCGTTTTGTATGCTCGTGGTTACAGGGCCTTTTTCAAAATTTCTTTTGGTACCACCAGGGCTTACTTTAGGATATATGGCATTTGTATGATCGGGCGTCCATGAATTAGATACTACATCCGCCCAGATATTTTGTGGGCCTCCTTCATCCCATCCTGATAAATAGATATCACCGATAGAATATATTTTGTTTCCATATACACCCGTCCAGAAAGTTCGCAGATCAAATCCTGCGTAATTAAAGTTGAGGTTAAATGCGTAAGTAAATTTCGGCTGCGGATTTCCTATCACCGATTTATCTTTATTATCAATAACATCATCGCCATTTAAATCCCTGAATTTAAAATCGCCAACCTGTGCGCCCTGCTGCCTTTCGTTGCCATTCTTGTTGAGCAGGTCTGCTGGAGCGTTGTAAAAACCATCAACGATGTATCCATAAAAAGCGCCAAGCGGATCACCCTCCTTCATTTGTATAACCGTAGGAATACGTTCATCATTTACCTGGATGGGAATGTTGTCATTCAGTTTAAAAACTTTTGACTTATACGCAGAGATATTTACGCCTGCATCAATTCCAAGCTTTCCCACATTAGCAGAATAATTTATCGTTGCATCAAATCCACGGTTCTTAATTTCTGCGCCGTTCACCCATTGTGTAACCGGCGCTATGCCATCAGCTGCGGGAACACCGGAATACAATGGAAGGGTTTTTTGATACAGTACATTGGTTGTATAACGGGAAAAATAATCAATGCTAAAACGGAGCTTACTATTAAAGAGGGAAAGGTCCATACCTATGTTGGTTGAAGAAGTTGTTTCCCATGTAAGATCAGGATTGGGTGCATTTGTGGGCCCGTAACCCTGTACAAAAACTTTACTGGAATTATCTCCTCCCACACCTCCGAGCACATACCCACGGTTGACCGTACCCGCAATTTGGGAGAGGTAAGGAAAATCAGCTTGTATTCTTTCGTTGCCCAATTGGCCCCAGCTTCCGCGGAATTTTAAATCATCTACATTCTTCCAATTAAGATCTTTAAAAAACTTTTCATTAGATACTCTCCATCCTAAACCTACGGATGGAAATGTACCCCAGCGTTTTCCCGGAGCAAAACGGTAAGAGCCATCTCTTCTTATACTTGCCTGTAATAAATACCGCTCGTCATAATTATAATTTATACGGCCTACGTAAGAAGCATACGCCCTCCGGTACTTGCTGCCACCGGCATTTTTATCCTGCGTTTGCGCATCCAGCACTTGTAAGTATGGATCGTTGCCAAGGCCTGTTGAAGCGCTGGCGCCAAAATAAGTAGCTGTTTCTTCTTCAGCTACGGTTCCTGCAGTGAAGCCAACGGTATGCTTTCCAAAACCTTTGTTGTAAGACAGGAAATTATTAAATGTCCAGTGAAAATATTTATTGAAATTATCGTTTACGCCTGTCCTGTCAGAATGTTCGCGGGAGCCTAGAGAAAAAATGGGAGAGAAAGAATGGTAGTCATTATCTATTCTTTCAAAGCCGATAGTTGATGTAAATTTCAAACCATCCAACTGATGGATAATTTCGCCCAGGTCAATAATTCCCTGAGCATTTCCATAGAGGCTAAGCCAGTGATTGGTGCCATTATTCCTTGCAGTACCTGCAACCGGATTATAAAGAATATTTATCGCCTGCGGCACATCAAAATACTGATCAAGCTCCCTGTTTGCCGGATCGAGTGCATCAATTTCATCCTGTGTTTTATAGATAGGAACTATCGAGGGAATATTTCTTGCAGCTCCATAAATATTATTGTTATGCCTTTTTTCATTGGAGATGTCGAGGTCTTCACTAAACTTAAACCAACTAAATATTTTGTTAGTACTGTTTAAGCGGGCCGTAAATCTTTCATTGTCGGATTTGAGGGTAGTGCCCAAAACTTTTGAATAGTTTACGCTTGTAAAATAAGTATGGTCTTCATTGCCACCTTTTATGCTAAGATTATAATTTTGGGTTTGTCCTGTACGTGTAATTGCGTCTACCCAGTCAGTGTTATACCCTTTGTTGTATAAAGGATCCAATGGCCCGTTAAGGCCTTTGAGCTTTGTATAATTATAAAATTCATCAGCGTTTGCCATCCTGCGAACCTTACCATTATTTGCTACGCCGTAGTAAGCATCAAGCGTAATTTGCCGTTTACCGCTTTTACCTTTTTTTGTAGTGATATATACAACGCCATTAGCCGCGCGGTTGCCGTAAATGGCCGCTGCCGCTGCATCTTTAAATACCTGGATAGTTTCAATGTCGTTGGGGTTTAAAAAATTCAACCCATTGTTTACCGGTATGCCGTCAACAACATACAATGGATTGTTGTTTCCAAATGTACCTACACCGCGTATGCGCACTTTACCATTGTTGCCTGGCTCGCCGCCATCGCTGGTAACGGTAAGCCCTGCTACCTGCCCCTGCAAAAGCGACTCGGTATTTTGCACCGGCATCCCTTCCAGTTTTTTACCGCTTACTGAACTGATCGCTGAAGTGAGGTCTGTTTTTTTCTGTGTGCCGTATCCAATTACGACCACATCAGATAGAGTGTTATCAGTTTTAGCCATTGAAACATTCACGGTAGAAGAATTAATTTTCACTTCCTTATCACTGTAGCCAACGTAACTAACTATGAGGGTCGCTCCCTTCGGCGCAGTGATGGAAAAATCGCCGTTATCGTTAGTAGATGTTCCTGTTGGCTGGCCTTTAACTGTTACAGAAACACCTGCAAGAGGCGTATTATCAGGGGCCGTAACTTTTCCATTCACCGTTAAATTTTGTTGAGCAAATGTGGTAGCGCTGAAACCAAATAATAGTACGATGCAGAAGACTATTATAGCATAATTAAAAAGGCAGAATTTTTTTTGTAGCATAACAAGCAATTTTTTTTTGATAGAAGGATTAAACTGAATCGTAAAGTTTAATTGATTGAGAAAATCAAACACAAAGTAGAAAGGAATATTTTCCGAACCGTCCTGACCCGTCCTGTTCAATTATTTTTTTCGGAGAAAATAAAAAATGCTTTAGTGTATTGGAGTTGCAAAGAACTATTGCTATAAATATTCACAAACGTGCGTTTCGTTTTTCTTTAAAAAAGCTAATTATAGGCAGCTTGATGGATTCAACGAGGCAACAATAATTAATGCAAAACCATTGATAAACCGTATGAGGATTGAAAGCTGACTCTATTATCTTCATGAAGACAAGAAGAAATTTTTGGTGCAGTAGAGACTTTATCAACCGATAGCGTTACTAACGGCAACGGTTAGAGGTAAAAAAAGGATTAAAAATTTCAATAAGGTATGCTACAGCGCCTCGCTCAAAGTCAATGCAAACGGAACTTCAGGACGCTGCCTGTCATTATCAATTGCCGGGATAGTAAATCTGCTTCCTCTATTATATTTCTTGTTACAATTGACATAGCTGTTAATAAATAAAATTATCCAATTTTGTAAATCTGGAATTGGAATCCATTTTTGCAAGAATATGCAATTCTGGAGTTGGAATCCATTTTTTGCAGAAACATGTAAATCTGGAATTAAGTCAGGCACGTTGGTACTCAATTGCTCTTTATAAAATTGCAAAAAGAACATCTTACAGTGAATCCCTCAACGTCAACGCAAACGGGACTTCAAGACGTTGCTTGTTATTATCCAACACCATCTCTGCTGCCATTTCCCCCATCTTTTTAAAATCAGTTGAGATAGTGGTAATGCCATTCAGCATAAACCGCTTCCAGGGTGTTTCATTATAAGAAATAATACCAACATCTTTGCCCACTTTGAGTTCTGTACCTTGTATTTTTTCAAGCAATACCACCAGGTCATCTTCCATAAGATTAATAAAAACCTCTCCCTCACTCACTGATTCTTCCGCTATATTATTAACTACTTTATGGATAAAAGCGTATTCGCTACAGAAAGACCTAAAGCCCTTCAATATCTCTTCGGGATGATAAGTATATTCCGGAAAAACAATTTTTAATGTTTGATATTTACTTAGAAGTGGAAGCGCCTCTTTCAGTGCATGAAAAATATCCTGTTCAAAATTTTCATATACAGCACCGTACTCCCTGTTGATGCCTGAAATTAATTTATCCAATAAGATTAACCGGCCGCTTTGTATTTCATTTATAATAGCGATGGCATTTTCTCCGCCCTCAAGGAAGTGTGGAATGATTACATAGTGCGTATAATCATCCTTCCTGTTTTGTAATAATTTTTTAAAAAGAGAAAAATTATTATTGTAAATAAAAAAATCAATTGCTGCATGCTCTCCCAATTTTGCAACGAAAGAATCGTAGATAATTTTTTTATGAGCACTGAGTTTATTGAACAGCAAAAAAACTTTTGTAGTTTGTTTGAAATCGGTGTTTGCGATAAAATATCCCTTGCCTGGTATTGAACGAATTACTCCTAAGGATTTAAGGTGGCGCAATGCTTTTTCAGATGTGTCCCTGGAAATCTCAAGTTCATAACTTAAATCGTTTATGGATGGCAGTAAGTAATCCTTTGTAATAGCCTTAATCTCTACTGCATGCAATACCGCATTAGCGATTTGCAAATACTTAGGAGTTATTGATTGCTCGTCAATTTTTAAAAACCGGTATATATTTTCTGAATTCATTATGAACTAAAAATAGGAATAAATTAGAACAGCAATTGATGGAACCTGGTTTTCAACGTTATCTACAAGATGCTTTCTAAATAAGTATGGATCATTGTTCATAGTGTTTGATTTCTTTGGACTTTCTAAAGTTCACGCACTGCTAATTAATGGATGAATGTGAGTAAATCAGGATAGGGCAAATAGCAAAGCAGGATAGAACATGATAGTTACCCTGCAACAATAAATTATTTTTAAAAAATATCTCCGTCAGACGATTGTAAATAATAAGTACATGCAAATAATCTTTGGTATTTTTTTTCACTTCATCGGAGGTGCTGCGTCCGGTAGTTTCTATGTGCCTTATAAAAAAGTGAAAGGCTGGCATTGGGAAAGCTTCTGGATCGTTGGCGGACTTTTTTCGTGGCTCATTCTTCCGCCAATTGCCGCATGGCTTACCGTTCCGCATTTTGCAGAAATTATTTCACAGGCATCTTCTTCTACTTTTTGGTGGACTTTTTTTTGGGGCATACTTTGGGGCATCGGTGGATTGATGTATGGGCTCGGCATGCGGTACCTGGGCCTGTCGCTTGGAAATTCTGTACTACTTGGTTTTACATCTGCATTTGGAGCGCTTGCACCATCTATTTATTACAACTTTAATCCGCAGGAAGGCAAAACAACTTTCAACGATCTGCTTCATAATTCGTGGGGGCAAATTGTGCTTGTTGGTGTAGCGCTATGTTTACTTGGCATATACGTCTGTGGTAAGGCGGGCGTATTAAAAGAGCGTGAATTACCGGAAGAAAAAAAACAGGAAAGCATAAAAGAATTCAACCTGACAAAAGGGTTGATCGTTTGCATCATTGCCGGCATCTTAAGTGCATGTTTTAACTATGGAATTGAAGCAGGTTCTAAAATGGCGGAAGTAGCTGATGAAATGTGGAAGATCGCTAACCCTACTGAGAAGGTTAATTTTTTATACCGCAACAATGTTATTTACATAGTGTTGTTATGGGGTGGGCTTACTACCAACTTCATCTGGACCATGTTTTTAAATTTTCGCAATAAGACCTTTGGTGATTATACAGATAAGAAAAAGCCTCTTATACGCAATTATCTTTTCTGTGCATTGGCTGGTACACTTTGGTTTCTGCAATTCTTTTTCTATGGAATGGGGGAAAGTAAATTGGGTAACGGCGCAAGTTCATGGATACTGCACATGTCATTCATTATATTAGTTGCAAATCTCTGGGGCTTTGCATTGAAGGAATGGAAGGGCGTTAGTACGAAAACACGGACTACAATCATAATTGGAATTATTATGATCATAGCCTCTGTTATATTGGTAGGATATGGAAATGCATTGCATAAATGAATGGTGTGAGTGGTGATTAGTGAAACGCGTCCCGATGGCTATCGGGAGGTGAGGACTGAAGGGAAAGCTCACAATTCACAACTGACAACTCAACTAATCTATCTTTTTAATAAAAATTATGGACACGAAATTAAAAACTGAAAATCCTTTTGCCATGGCAGAAAAATTCAACCATGTAAGCTATCTGTGGGATAAGAAAAAAGTCGCCGAAATGGAAGGCGATGAAGTGGCCTTACTGGTTTACCGTTCTAATCTTTTAGGCGCTGATTTAAGATTAACAAATTATGGGGGTGGCAACACTTCCTGCAAAGTAGTTACAAAAGATCCTTTAACGGGGAAAGATACGGAAGTGATGTGGGTAAAAGGTAGTGGCGGCGACCTGGGAACCATGAAGAGAAGCGGGTTAGCAGCATTGTATGTTGACAGGCTTCGCAATTTAACTTCAGTCTATCGGGGCATAGAACATGAAGATGAAATGGTGGCTTTGTTCAATCATTGCATTTACGATCTTGATTCCAAAGCGCCTTCTATAGACACGCCATTGCATGGCTTTCTTCCTTTCAAACATATAGATCATTTGCACCCTGATGCAGCGATTGCTATTGCGGCAGCAAAGGATGGAGAAAAGATTACTAAAGAATTATTTGGCGGAACAATTGGTTGGGTAAAGTGGCAAAGGCCAGGCTTTGAATTGGGCCTGATGTTGAAACAATGCCTTGATGAAAACCCGGGTATTCGCGGTATTATGCTCGGATCACATGGCTTATTTACATGGGGAGATACAGCTTACGAAAGTTATATCAACACGCTTGAAGTGATTGAGAAATGTGCGCAATACCTTGAAGAAGCTCCAGCCCCAAAAGGGGAGCAAAAAAGGCCAACATTTAGCGGCCAGAAAATTCAGCCATTACCAAAAGAAGAAAGACTACAAAAAGCAGCAGTGCTGGCACCAATATTAAGAGGCTTTTGTTCCAATAGCGACTTGCAAAATTTCCCTTCAGGAGTTAGGGGTATGATCGGTCATTTTACGGATGATGAAAGAGTGCTTGAGTTTATCAATTCAAATGATTTATCAAGATTGGCGCCAATGGGCACAAGTTGCCCGGATCACTTTTTAAGAACAAAAATTTCTCCGTTGGTATTGAACCTGGCACCAACTGAAGATGTCAGTGATACAAAAGCTATCAAAGAAAAACTGTCGCCGCAATTTGAAGACTATAGAAAGATGTATGCGGATTATTATAACACCTGTAAACATCCAAACAGTCCTGCCATGCGTGATGCAAACCCGGTGATTATTTTATATCCCGGTGTTGGTATGTTCAGCTTTTCAAAAGATAAACAAACCACACGTGTTGCGTCTGAATTTTATATTAATGCAATCAACGTAATGAAGGGTGCAGAAGCGGTAAGTGAATACACTTCATTGCCCAGGCAGGAGGCATTCAATATTGAATATTGGTTATTGGAAGAGGCAAAACTTCAGCGGATGCCAAAGCCAAAAGCATTAAGTGGAAAAATTGCATTGATAAC
>JBBPZF010000912.1:0-3051 GCA_038199105.1 Chitinophagales bacterium
CTTATTTGGATAAAATGAAAATACAATTCCGATTCCATAGCCATTATTGCCATACAATCGCCACATATCAAATGAATCTGCCTCTTTTTCATAGATGCACATTGATAATGAGAATACAAGTTTCTTTAAGTGATCAAGCTTTTCTTTTTTTGAAACACTTAAAATTTCTTTGCCGGCATATATTAATTCCATAGGATCATCATGATTAGTAAATTGGCTTGCAAGAAAGTAACCATTATTAACAATTTGGAAGAATGTATTTAATGACGTGAAATGTATAAACTTTTCGTTACAGCCTTTATAGTAGTAGTCAGTCTCCTTATATGAAATAAATGAGCTTGGTAATTGGATATTTCCTGTCACCCGATCCGAATTAGTGTGTTGTGAATACCCATAATTGCCATAATTAATTTTGAAATTGGGCGCAACAACCTCATTAAGATATTTTTTAAGTACTTTAAAATTTGAATCATCTATGATATGTTCTTGAATGGGCATTTTCTAAAATCCCGATTTAATAGTTTGCTGTATAAAATTATTGTCTGTAATGGTTATCTTCAAGTCAGTCCCATTGTTCATACCATAGTCTTCCGCATAAGATTTTACAGTTACATTATTGGTTTTCCAAACTCTACCTAATTTTAATTCAGTAGTAGTATTTATATCAATAATACCAGTTTGTTTACCAAAAAGATTTATCAGATTTGGGTCTATTTTACTTGCATCTGCGAAAGCATCTTGTAAGGAGTTACTGCCTGAATATGATTTTATAAGTGTTATTTCAACTAGATGTTGATTGTTATCAAATGATAACGCTATTTTATTAATTCTCAAATCAAAGAGATTATATAAATCGTCATCATGCGGAGTAAATTGATATGTACTGGCACTTTTATTAGTATTTATAAGGTTAAGAGAGCCGCTATATTTTGATTGATTATCTCCAATCTTTATTGACTTGAAACCAGTATTTTCATCCTCAGGAATTATCTGTTTATCTATCTGCAAGTTCTGCGGATTCCAAATCTTACCTGTTTTATCTATGTACGCATTACTTTCCCCGATCTTAACATTTGCAAGTCCGCCTTTAAAATCCCACGCATCATCAAATTTGGGGGCAATCACAAACACGCCTTTCGTATTGATAAATCCAAATTTCTCGTCGATTGCAGCCGCGGCTAACCCTTCGGAGAAATCCATCGCAAACTTAAACTTGGGATTGGTGATTAACTCACCTTTCTTATTGATATAACAGTATAGAGTCACATCGTTTCCTTTTAACAACCGCACAGCCGAAAATCCTTCAGAGAAGGGCTTGGGCTTAGCAAAATTTTGTAAAGGAATAATGACTTCACCTAACTTGTTAATACAACCCCATTTTGTCTTGGGTGAAAACCACGCTAGAGTGCCATCCTCATCACTTATGCATACCCAAGCTAAGCCGTTCTTAAAAGGAAGAGCATAAGAATACTTAAAGGGAAATGACTGTGCTTGCCTTTTTATCGATAAAACCATATTTGCCATTCTTTGAAATTGGAGCTAATCCTTCAGAAAACTCTTTAAAATCATAGCCAGCGTATCTAATAACCAATTTGCCATTCTTATCGATATAGCCACCTTTTTGCCAAGCAATATTTGGATGCTCTTCAATAACCTTTGCTAAACCATCGGAAAAATTAGACGCTTCCAGGTATTGAGGATATACAGCTATTTCACCAATGTTGTTAATAAAGCCATATTTACCATTCAGTTTTACTCTCGCCATTCCTTCTTGAAAATTTCCTATATCATCAAATTGTGGATTGATAATTACTTTTCCTGTTTTATCAATAAACCCGTATTTCTGAGAAATTTCAATCTTTGCTAACCCATCAAAAAAATCATCTCCATAATCAAATTGTGGTTTAATAATTAACCTTCCCAAATTATTTATATACCCCCATTTATTATTTACAAAAACCGGATAAAGAAACCCGTTTTCAGTGGCTATCGAATTATTTTGCTTAATATTTGTTTTGTTATAGACTTCAAGAATGTCGTTGACAGGAATTGCAAAATTTAAATTTTGTCCCTTTGTTATTGTTGAAGTAGTAATTGCAATCAATTCTCCTTTTGAAGTTAGTACAGCCCCACCACTTGAACCAGGAGATATTGCTGCTGAGATTTGAATAAAACTTTTTGTTTTTTCTTGGTTCGTTCTTAGTCCACTTACAATTCCTTCAGATATTGTATTTTCTAAGCCAAGAGGGCTTCCAATCGCATAAACCTTTTGACCGACTTTAAGAAGGTCACTATTGCCAATTGGGATGGAAGGGAACGAACGGTCTACAATCTTTAATATCAAAATATCTTTTTCAGCATCCATTGCTACTATATTAGAATATGCAACAATTTTATTGGCATGTTTTACTACGATTTTGCTTGCTCCTTCATAAACATGGTAATTTGTGACTACCCATCCTTTTTGATTTAATACTACTCCACTACCTTGAGAAATCGGATTGTCATTGGTGTCGAAAGTATAAATAGTTACAATCGCATTATTTGTTTTTGAATAAATCTGGTCTGCAGTTAGGGTTTGGGTAAATGTGTTACTATTGAAGAAAAAGAATGCCAATGAGAAAAGAAGTAAATGTTTCATATTGTCGAAGAGGTTTAAAATCTGACTAATCTATAAAGTGTCGGCACAACCTACCGAATTTAAGGCTGACTGTATGGGTTGCTTACAACTCTTTTATTGCCGTACTTTAAAACTAAACAATAGCAACAATGCACCCAAATTAGATTACTTCACGAATGTTTCCGCCATTGGAAGAATTTACAACACACAGGAATCTTATCTTGTAAAAAGTTTTGTAAAAATCACTCATGGCAAATTCCTTTCTCCAGGTAATGATTTGTTTATTGGCAGGTATTACGGTGATTGTAATTCTTACGGCAAAGTATCGCGTTCATGCTTTTTTTGCTTTGCTAATTGCTTGCTTTGTTGTGGGTCTTGGTGTGCAAATGCCGGTGGCGGGTATCATTGATACTGTGAAGGAAGGTTTTGGA
>JBBPZF010000913.1:0-9722 GCA_038199105.1 Chitinophagales bacterium
ATGGACAAAAGATGGCTGGTGTAAGGTGCCAGATAATGCAGATGTAGCAAAGCCCTTAAAAAAGCCCATGGGCAAATCAGTCATTCATGGCATGAGACTGTCTGACGATTTTGAAGGCAACCAATTAGGGAGTCAGTGGAATGTTTTAAAGAATGAGCATAAAGAGCGGTTTGTTGTCGACAATGGAACCCTAACAATTAAAGGTTTGGGGAAATCAATTGCTGAAACCCAACCTCTGCCCATTATGCCGGGAAACGATTCTTATGAAGTAACCGTAGCGTTAAGTGCAGGAACAAATACAGCAAACGGGGGGCTGATTTTGTATTACAATCAAGAATATTATGCCGGATTAGAATTTTCCGATCACCACATTTACCGGGTAAACAACAGAGGTCAGAAAAGCAGGGTATCAAATGAGATTAAACAGGATATGGTTTACCTGAGACTCAAGAACGACCACAACGACTTGTTATATTATTACAGTTTAGATGGCAAAGAGTGGACGAGACTAGAGTTGGTAAATCAAATGTCTGGATATGAAACCAATACTTTGGGTGGTTGGGGTTATCTAAAACCCGCGCTCTTTTCTATTGGCGAAGGCGAGGTTAAATTTAAAAACTTTAAATATGAAGGTTTGGATGGAGAAATTATAACCGTAAAATAAGAGCCGATTTTAAAGACCGTCCGAAATAAAAACTTTTTACATTAAAATAACTAAAAGCAACCAAATAAGGAACTTAGTAGCTAAAAACAAATACCTATGTTGATGTTGGAGCCCCAGCGAACATAGTTCTTCTCTCTTAAATTATAGAAAGATACTTTTCTATTTATTGGTCATCAGCAGGATTTATGAAACAGGGATAGAAGATTTTGGCTGGTTTAGGCATTTCAATGATTATTGAACTGTATGTTGGCGGGGATTGCTATGCTGCAAAACCATCCGCACGAACACCGAACAGCAGCGATGGTGGGCTTCGGTCTGGTGAGTGAACACCAAGCGAACTTATGTTGCACCAGCCATTGAAAGCTTTCCATAATAATCATTTTCATCTCATCTGTTTCAGTAAATGTTTCCAATCTTTTATCACAGATGTCCAAAAATAAATTTTGGTGAAGTGATTGATGTTTTTTTCGTTCACCCGAATATTTATAAGCAATTGACATGCGGTTGTAAGATACCGATTGTCATTATATGGCGGGTGAGGACACCCGTCATGGAAGGAGCCCCACTTGTAACGATACTTTCGATGCCATAAGTTTATTAATCTTTAGAAAATTATTTTTCCGAAATTACAAGCCTGTACTTATTTTTATATACAATGTGTCCATTACTTTTGATATGAGATTGACTGGCTTCCAAAACTGTTGCATATACTTTTTCATATCCCGCATTTTCAATGGCTTTTGCAGCAGGGCCTGCAGAAAGCAAACCTTTCATAGCAGTTTCGGCATCAGGATACTCCCAAATGGAATCAACATCATGGCTGTCTAAAATTCTTAAACCAATTTCTTCCAAAATATTTTCCAGCAAATGATTATCGGTTAAGGCAAAAGGGCCAGGTGCACCGGCGGTGGAGGTGGCAGCAAGCTTCCAACCGCTTTTAAATAGGTTATTGCTTCACAATCATCTTTATCGCCCCAAATCATTACTACCAATTTTCCTTTGTCTTTTAAAACACGCTTGGCTTCAGTTAATGCATTTTTAACATCAGATGCGTATTGAAAAGAATTAAAACCGGTAACGACATCAAATGTATTGTCGCCAAATGGAAGTTCTTCCATCTCTCCTGTCAAAAATTGTATGGAAGGATTGCGCAATTTCGCTTCTTCTATAATTGCTCTGTAGCATCAAAGCCGGTTACATCTGCACCCGACTTTGCGGCGAGATTTGCAAATAGGCCAGAGCCGCAGCCCACATCCAGAATTTTATCCGATTGTTTTGGTTGAAGAAAATAAAGCGAATATTCATAGCCTGCATTTCCGGTTGGTTCCTGCACTGTCGCCCAATCATTAGGGCGTTGTCCCCAAAGTTTACTTTGGATTAATTGTGATCCCATAACATTTATTTTTTAGTTGGTAAAAATATAGTTTGTGTAATAAATCATAGAATGCAGGTGTCAAATTTCTGTCAAGATACAGCTTGGCAGGCAAGATAATAGAATTCCGTCTGCCCGTAACCGTTACCAAACCTGACAGCGGTAGGCTGGTTTATAATTAAAAGTTTATTACTATTAAAGACGTACGAAAGCACAGAGGCAGAACTGCGAAGCGGAACACCCGTAAGATGTAATAAGCCTTCATGAACCAGCCACAGGGACGGCGGGTGAGGGCACCCCGCTAAGGAAGGGGCTTGTATAAGTGGTTTTGATATTTCCATAATGCGCAAAATAAACTCTACCGGCAAAGGACATACGAAAATATTTTTTAGAGATAAAAATGAGACCTGGCTGAAAAAACCATTTATGTATAACGCTTTCGTGGTAACGGCTGTAATTATCTTCTTCAAATGAAAATTTGCCAGCCGCATATCCTCCCCCATAGAAATAAAAATAAAACTTTTTGCTTTTATTGAGCGACATGAAATAGCCACTGCCAATATCAATAAGATTTCTCTTATAACTAATGAAAGAATTATTTGAGGAGTTCTCCGTGTTGATATCTCTTTCTTTCCTGTTGAAATACCCGGTAATTATTGTCCAATGATCCCTAACGGCATATCCCCCGTGAAAATCAATTCCTCTTACATAATTCTTTCGGCGGGTTGCTATTCCCGTCAGAGGAATAATAACCCGTCACTTCAAAATTTCCTTTTTTAGTGAGATACGGATTGTTGGCCAGCGAGGCTGAATATATATAACGGTCGGTAGCTCCTCGTAATTATGCAACCGTTCGCTACACAGGCGCAACTGAAATCTCCAAAATGGAAAAACGCGGAAGATAGCCTTGTAATCGTGCGAAGCCATACGAGCAAATGGCATCCTTAGGGAGGCATGCATATTTCAAGCGATGCCGAGCTCATTATGCCGGGCTGAGAAAAAAGTCACGATTAATCAATCTTTAACCAGCCTGTAATACTAAGCCTGGCTTTATTAGCAAGCAGCACTTCATGCTCCAGTTCACTGCTTTTGAAGAATACACTTTTGCCGTTATCCGGGGATATCTTTTGCATGGTGCCGCCATTATGAATACACAATTCTCCGCCGTCAGTTTCCTGCCAGCCTTCATTCAGGTACATAATCAGCGAGTATTTCCGGCTGCTATTGTTCCGAAACCGGTCAATATGTTTTTTATAGAAACTTCCTTTCTCATACATGGCATAGTGAAATTCATATCCCGTAATACCGGTGTAGCAGGTAGCATTTAAGTAAGTAACAAATTGGTCTATCAAATCAAAAAAATCGTTTTCATGCTGATTATTGTGTTTGCGATCAAGCCAATAGATGATGTCGC
This sequence comes from Chitinophagales bacterium, assembly GCA_038199105.1. Taxonomy (GTDB): domain Bacteria; phylum Bacteroidota; class Bacteroidia; order Chitinophagales; family Chitinophagaceae; genus Ginsengibacter. The sequence goes on from JBBPZF010000913.1 coordinate 3,451, forward strand.
TCCTGAATAATTTATCGTGCTCAACGAGGGCATTATTTCCTGTGCCGGCACCCTGCAACAGGTTTTCTGCAAAGAGATTTTTTAAATGTAAGGTCAAGTGTGCTGCCAGCGGTTTACTTAAAAAATCTTCCGCTATACCTACTTTATCATTTATAAAACTATCGATCAGCGTATCAAAGACGTGTTGCAATAAAATTATTAAATAAATGTATTGGCAAATTGCCAACGGTGAATATAGTCCTAAGAAATTGCCCGGCGGCTTTATGTTTGCTGAAGTGCCAGGGTTTCAATCTCGTTCCCGGCAATAACGTGGCAGCCATACAATAGATGCAATTGAAAGTCAGGAATGATCCTTCTTCATAGAGCAATGCAATACTATGTGAGACGTTGTTGAGACATAAACCAAGAAATGAAAACTCTGCGGAGATGTCCAATTAAGTACAATGGAAACTTTTTGTTATGTGTATTTCGGGAAAGTAATTATTAATTCATATGAAGGGTAAAGCAGGTTTCTTTTGCAGAGGAGGTGAAGCTCAAAGTAGCATTATGAGCCCGTGCAATTTCCGAGCAAATATAAAGCCCCAGCCCTAGCCCCTGCTGGCTGGGACGGCTAGCCTCTCTTGTAAAAGGAACAAACAAATGTTCATGCAAGTCGGCCGGAATTGGGTCTCCATTATTGCTAACCGAGACTTCTAAATTTCCATTATTGTAAAAAGCATGAATGTACACAGGGGCATTGGCGTCCCCGTGTGTGAGTGCATTAGCAAGCAGATTTGATAGTAATTGGGCGATGCGATGGGAATCGCAGTTAACCGGTTCGGTAATTTCGAATAAGGTTTTGATCTCTCTTTTTGGATAAATAAGTCTCATCTCCGCCACCACCTGGTCCAGTACGGGTTCCAGCTCTATGTCTTGCCTGGTTAGTACAATTCCTTCTCCTAAACGTGTCCGTGCAAAGTCCATTATATTATTAACGAGTTCCTTCATTCGGGAAGTGCTTCGCTTAAGGGTGCCCAATAAGACGGCATTATCATCACCAAGAGAAGAGGCCAGAAATTCAACCGCCATCACTACAGAAGAAAGGGGATTACGAAGGTCATGGCCTAATACTGCAATCAATTGTTCTCTGAGAGTAACCATCTCTCTTTGTTTAATAAGTTCTGTTTCAGCGATTTTTTTTTCTTCCTGCAGGTTCTGTTCATATTGAAGCCGGTCACTGGCTTTTAGTATAGTGTACCGGATAAAAGATGGTTTGCCATCTTTATCTCTGCGTTCAAGTGCATTCACCATTACCCGTAATTTCTGCCCGGTTGTATTGTTTAATTCAAGTACTACTTCGTCAAAAAAACCCTGCATACGGAGAAGTGGCCACAAATGTGTTTCATAATATATCTTACCGCCTATAGCAAGCAAGTCCGAAAATCGTTTGCCTTTTAACTCGCCAGGGGTACAGTTTACCCACCCGGCAACTTTTTTATTAGCCCTCACAATAGATCCCTTCGTGTCAGCTATTATAAAGCCACACAATGTTGTTTCAAAAAAATCGTCAAAATTCTCCAGTAGATGATTAGTATCTGAAGGAACTTGCGGCTCCATTATGATAAAAATTTGATTATTGCATCAATCGTTTCTTCGGGAGCACTCAGGTTAGGGCAATGGCCTGTGGCCTTCATCAGTACGAGTTTGCTATCGTTCATTTGTTGGTGCATATACTCCCCTACAGATTGAGGGGCAATCACATCATCCGAACATTGCAAAATAAGTGAAGATATATTTACGGAGGAGAGCAATTCCCTTTTATCAGTGAGAAACGTAGTACGGGCAAAATGCTTTGCAATTGTGGGGTCGGTTCTGCAAAAACTATTGGTCAGCTCTTCACCTAATTCTTTTCTACCTGGATTACCCATAATTACCGGCGCCATTGCCATTGACCATCCGAGATGATTATTATCAAGAGACTCCAGTAATTCTTCAATCTGCGGCTTGGTAAAACCGCCTACATAATCACCATCATTAATATAAGATGGCGAAGGTCCAACAAGAATAAGCGTTTTAAAAAGTCCCGGAGACTTCTGCGAAGCAATAATTCCCATTAATGCACTTACGGAGTGTCCTACATATACTATATCCTTCAGTTGCAGAGCTGTTGCTATCTCTATTATATCGTCCGCATAGCCTTCCAGTTTTTCGTACTTCTGTGGAACAAATGCAGAAAGATCAGAACCACCGGCGCCAACATGATCGAACAATACAATTTTATAATTCTCTTCAAATGCGGGCGTCACATATCTCCACATGTTTTGATCGCATCCAAAACCATGAGCAAACATCATTACTTGTGAACCTTTTCCACGCACTTCAACATTATTACGTTTTACTATGTTCATGGGTTTTTGATTTTTCTATGGGATTCGCAAGCTATCAATTTTTACCTTGTAATTTGTATCAAAGATATAAAATAAAAAAACCGACTAACGTGTCAGTGCGCTTTTCATTTCATGGTTTTGAGGATGGTATGAAACCTCGTTGAGGAGAAATTTTTTCCTCCGCAGGTATTCTCTTTAATCAACACGCTCAATCCTCATTCGTGAGAGCCGCTAGTCTGCCTGTCCGGTAAGCAGGTCTCCCTTGCCCTGGCGCAAGATGCGCACGTAGCATAAAGCTACGCTTTCTTGTGCCGACAAGTACTTTTATCAACTTTGATAAAGTCACTCTTCAATCTTGTAAGCACAGGAAGCTAATCCACAGAATCTTGAGCTCACCCTGCGCTATGGAAAGCCCACATCAGCCATGACCAGCCGTTACGGGCTTAAAAGTTAAGCCCAGCCGGCCAGCGTTTTCACACGTGATAGAATTCCTTGTTTAAAGTTTGTAATCGTATTCCTTATTAACATACCCGACCATATCTTGTTTTTAAGATTTCATTTAAAGTTTCTAATAATGGTTTTTGGTTGAACCCGGTGCGGTTGAAAATAAACGCCGTTTAATTTGCATTGTAATGTTTGTTGCAACGTTTAATCATTAATTTAGGTCAAATTATTAAATGAAGCATACATTCCTTTACATTGCGTTTATTTTTGTTGCATGCAACAAACCGCCTGCGTTAGCACCTGCTACTCCTCAAACCTATTGGATAGATTCAGGAACACTTTCTGATACAATTATAACAAACGTAAACGAAAATTCTCCCGTTGTATACTTTGCTAAAAATAACTGGTATCAACTGGCGGATACAAACTTCACCCATGGTTTCAGGTTTATTGCCATCAGGTACGGAGACAGTATATTGGTAAAGCCACTAAATGATCCTTCAACAACTTACAGGGGACCTTTTATTCTTTCAACCAACGAAAGAAGTGACACTTTAAGAGCACAAAATTTTTTAGACACCGTCAACACCAACGCTGTTAATATTTATATCCGCCTACATTAGTACGGATATATTCTTACCTCATATCCTCCAGCATAATTTTAAGAGAAATGCTGAACCTGAAAATAAATGAATTGGCAAATTGCCAACAGTTAATAACTCTTTAGTAAACGTCCGGCGGCTTTATGTTTGCTGAAGTGCCAGGGTTTCATTCTCGTTCTCAGCAATGTCGCAGGCCCCGGCGATTCTGTTAGACGTATCAGCGGGCTTTTCATTTCATGGTTTTGAGGGTGGGCATGAAACCCCGATGGACCCCGATGGCAAGTCTCGTTAGTAGCTCATATATACACTAAACTTATTTTTCCCGTAGGCATTTTTATCAAACACAAAATTGTAGTAATCTGAATAATTTAGATCATCACCATTCTGAATTCCTATCCTGTTATATTGGATAGAAGAAAAGTCCTGTCCTTTTAAACGAATGCTTTTTGAAAGATCAACTATCTCCCTGGTTCCTTTAAGTGCATTTTTACCGGTTGGAAGATAAATACCCCAATATAGCTTGTTGACGACAAAATCTAATGAGTAGACACTGGGTTTACTATTCGAAAATGATATCTTAAAATCATTGATGTCACTATTGATCACCGAATACCATGAGTTGTCAATGAAGTTGATCGAGTCCGGAATTGCATCACCAAATAGCTCGGTGTAGTGCGAATTCTGACTGTTATCAATAGCTATATATTGCACACGGTATTGCGCAATACCCGATGCCGGATACATAAAGTCATATGTGGGCAGTGTAGGATTGAATGGAGGAGTCCACAATCTAACCGCCGATGAGTTGTCATCCTTTTTTATATAACCAGTCACTGTGACAAGGCCTGTCTTCACCGCCATAGCTTTCTTAAAAAGTTTGGCTACCGCGGCATCCATCACAGTAAGGTCAATCGTGTCTTTTACTTTTGAAGTTTGGTAAATTTTGCATAGCCCGGGGGTTGGAAATAGTATATAAGAATTATAGGGTAATGTAGCCTTATACCCCACGGTAATGGTTTTATTAATTCCATCATAACTGGCTGAGTAACCATCGCCATACTGAAAGTTTCCGGCATGGCTGCCAGGGGGAAGATTTCGATAAAATAACTCGCCATCAACCCTTGAAGCCTCAGAAGTGCTATCAGAAAAACCAATGTTAAACTGCTGATTAATCTTCCATTCGATAGGGTTCACCTGGTAAAAAGTCTGCACACTTTTAAAACCGGTTGATTCCTGCAGATCAATGGTTGTAATATTAAATAGTGTTGCGTTAGAATGAACTTTTAGATAATGCATTGTATTGGTTGAAACAATTGTATCCAACAGAAAATTTGCTGCCGAATCTGTTACAATTATTTCAAACTGGTTGGTCTCAGAAACAGAATTGACATACGCCAGGCTGATATCCCTTTCGGCTACAGAGTCAATAGGAACTGTTATTGGTTCTGTTGTTTTTTTGCAGGAGATACAAGTAATAAAATATGCAAAAACAATTAAAGAGAATTTCATTAGTTAGCTTTAGTGTAAACAAGGAAAAGAAAAAGATGATAATTAGAACGGGAATACTTCCAGATTATTTTATGCGGTAGCACATCGGAACAATCTCTTCCCACAATTTGTCAATTAGTTTAGTCAAGTTTCCCTTAGGTGCCCGGCGGGTTGACCGCCTGCTCGGCAACCATTCTCTCATTCGCCTGGCCCTCTATGATGGACTTAGCTATGACAAACACAATACCGTCTTCCAGAACAGAATCTTACTTATCACTGGAACTTTGGTACCGGCAACCCACGGGATACTTCAAATATTAAAACACCTTCCTTTATCTAGCTCCAACCCGGCAATTATATGGTAAGCTTAAAAGTGCAGTCGTCATACGGATGTACAAAACAAGTATCGCGCACAACTTTCCATGTCGGCAGGAGGAGGCGGCACGTATGCCTGGACGCCCGCAACGGGACTTAATAATACTGCTACTGCAACGGTTATTGCTTCACCAAAAAACAACACAACCTATACGGTAACAGTAACCAGTTCCAAAGGGTGTATTAACAAAGATTCAGTGCTGGTAGAAGTTGTTCATCCATTTACAATGCAGGCTGAAATAAAGGAGATGATTTGCAGCGGAAAAAATATTAGCTTAAAAGTGTCAGGCGCTGATGCCTACCAATGGATAGGTAATACAACAGGGCTAAATAATATAACAATTGCAAATCCCATTGCAGCCCCTCTTGCAACAACTAACTACACGGTAACGGGTACTGATGCCAATAAATGCTTTACTGATACGGCGAATATAACAGTAACAGTACAGCCGGCACCTGTGGTTGATGCAGGCGTGAGCACTACAATCCCGGCTGGCACACCTTACCAGCTAAATGCAAGTTCGGGCAATGATGTGGTAAAATGGAGCTGGTCACCGCCTGCATACTTAAGCTGTACTAACTGCCTTGCACCTATCGCTACTCCTGCCCAGGATGAGATATACACATTAACTGTTACCAATGCTGCCGGATGCACTGCCTTCGATACTGTAGCAGTAAAATTATTTTGTACTGATAGCCGCATTTACATCCCGAACGCATTTACGCCTGATAACGACGGTATCAACGACCTTTTCTCTATAACGGGGCAGGGTATTCGAATAATAAATCACCTGAAAATATACAACCGCTGGGGTGAGCTGGTATTTCAGCACGATAACTTCATGGTGGGAGATAAAAGCGGTTCATGGAATGGCCGCTATAAAGGGGAACTGGCTCCCCCGGGCACTTATGTTTATTTTGCAGAACTCTCCTGCAATGAAAAGACATTTACACAGAAGGGAAATGTAACAGTTATATATTGACACCTTTTATTTAG
>JBBPZF010000914.1:0-4026 GCA_038199105.1 Chitinophagales bacterium
GAAGATGCCTCGGAATTAATGTTGACAATTATTTGCCCGTTTATGCTTCCATTACTTTTTAAACGAACGGAAACAGGTAAAGGGTTTCTATTTAAGAAAAGATTGAGAAGATCAGCATATTCTTCAACGCGATGAATATGCTTCCTTCTGGCAAAGGATTTTGTAAGAAAAATATTTCGCAATTCTTTATTATACCCGATTCTTATTTTAGCGCCAGAGGCAAATCCCATTACGGCAGCGGATAAAGAGTCAGGAAGGCAAATGAATAAGTCAAATTTTTCTTTAGCCGCAATTGTTTTTCCAAAGCGATATGCGCCTTTAAGTCCTTTGTATTTCTTTTTAGAAAAGACAAAGTGATGTGTTGTTTTTGGAAAAAAAGACAATAATGATTGCAAACCTTCTTTTACTATCACTGATATCTCCGCGTCGGGCCAGGCTTCTTCAAGCTGCTTCAAAAAGCCGACACTCATAACCATGTCACCAAGCCAGTTAGGAAGCCGCACTAAAATTTTCATGTAGAAAGTTTGTGTGCAGCAAGTTAATAAAAACAATGTTTAAGAAAGGATAAGTGCTTGTTTGGTCAATTAGTAAAATGATAAACGCTTATTGTTTTTATCATCATCATTAATTTTCAATAAGGGTTTCATCTATTAAATAAGCTTCTATTTCGGCTACATTGGTTATGCCTTTTTGATGTGCTATTTCAAGGCTTAGGGAACTTATTTGGGCAGCAGGGAGGTGAGAATTCGTTTATGCCCGATAGTTGCCCCGTCAATTTCTTTTATAAGCTGATGCTTTTCATTCATCAGTTTCAATTTAAATTTTATGCAGTGTTGCCCTTTCAATAAATTTTCTTCCAATACAACGCAGTTTATTCGTTGCGGCTTTTTAAATTCAATGCCCATCGGCTGCAAGAGAGGATTAACAACTGATTCAAAAGTGGCCGCATCAGCATCATTTAATTTTTTTGTAAGCTCAATTCCCTTCGGAAAAACAAAATATCCATCACCATTTTTAGCAAGGTTATTTTCAAAACTTTCGTCTCTTAATTTCTTAAACCCCATTAGCGCTACCGAATCATATTTGGTAAATAACCCTCTTTCATCCGGTGGCACATTTAATAGCAAACAAGCGCCTCTGCCCACACTTTTCAAGTACAAATCAAAAAGTTCCCGCGGCGATTTTACAAGTGTATCTTCTTTTGAATGATAGAACCATCCCGGGCGAATGCTTACATCACATTCGGCGGGTATCCAGTTCTTTCCATAAATATTTCCATTGTTCAGAGTGTCCGTGGGTGGTGCTCCAGGGCCTCTTTTAAAACCTGCTCTGTCAAGTGTGTTCCAATTTGTTTTTCCGGCAATACCATTTTCATTTCCCACCCATCTTATATCTGGACCGATGTCACTAAAAATTATTGTATTGGGCGAAAGTCTTCTTATTAATTTTTCAAAGCGATGAAAATCGTACACCTGCTTTTTTCCGCTCGGCCCTTCGCCATTTGCGCCATCCCACCAAAGTTCCCAGATAGGCCCATAGCTGGTAAAAATTTCATTAAGCATATTTGCAAACACATCGTTGTAGGCAGAGGTTCCATAAGCGGGATGATTTCTATCCCACGGTGACAGGTAAACGCCAAATTTAGATCATACTTTTTGCATGCTGCTGATAATTCTTTCAGCACATCACCTTTGCCATCTTTCCATTTACTTTCACGAACTGTATGGGTACTGAATTTGCTTGGCCAAAGGCAAAAGCCATCATGATGCTTTGCTGTAATAATTACTCCTTTTGCGCCCGCTGCCTTGGCTATCCGGCACCATTGTTCACAATCTAACTGAGCAGGATTAAACACTTCTTCTTTTTCATTTCCATGTCCCCATTCCAGGTCGGTAAAGGTGTTTGGCCCAAAATGAGCAAACAAATAAAACTCCATATCATGCCAGGCAAGCTGCGCCTTCGTGGGCATTGGCTCACTTTTTTTTATTGCTTGCGCAGTTAGATTATTTATTGAAAAAACAAACAGGAACGCAAGAAATATTTTCATCAATTTTATTTTGAATTGTTTATGGATTACACCAAATCTTCTGTAGAAAATTGAATTCATTTAGTCTGTATCTTAATAATTGTATCGATATCGTCAAGCGCAAGTCCATCTGTATTTAGAGAAAGCCCTTCTTTATCCTGCTTAAATTTTACAGCTTGATTACCGGGCATTGTTGAGCAATTCAATACTTTATCCGTAAGGCCATTAATCACAATCGTTGACTGTTCTGGTTTTTTTAGAATATGTATAAAAATTGTTTTATTCTTTTTGGTAGCTACTCCCCAATCCTGCGGGCTTATTAAATTGCCTGTAGTACCATAGATGCTTTCACCATTTTGCTTTAGCCACTTTCCAATTTCTTTTAAAGAGTCTCTGAATTCCTGCTGAATAATTCCGTTAGGCATTGGCCCTACATTCAATAAAAAATTTGCATTGCGGCCGGAAGCATTTACCAGGTAATGAACCAACTGTTTTACGGATTTGTAATTTGTGTCTGTAATATTAAAGCCCCATGAATTGTTCATGGTTTCACAGGTTTCTAATGGCATCTTTTGCGAAGGCTCCTGGAAACTTAAACCTGAATTATTTTGCCCGGGCAGGTCTTTTTCAAACATTTGAAAGTCTTCACCTGGAAACGGCGTAAGATGATGATTGTTCCCGATTAAACATTGCGGCTGAAGCTTGTGTATAAGGCCATATATTTCATCATAATGCCAGTTGATTCTTGACGTGCGATCTTTCTCTCCTTCGGGTCTTGTTTGATCCCAATGGCCATCAAACCAAATGCCGGCGATTTCTCCATAATTTGTCAGCAATTCCGTTAATTGATTTTTCATAAATTGTAAATAGCTGGCGTAATCGCCATGGCCCGTCCTGCCACTGTGTTGGCCGGTGCGGCCTGTTTCATGAGGGTAATCTTCCCGCCGCCAATCAAGCAAAGAATAATATAGAAAAAGTTTGACGCCTTGCTTATGGCATTCATCGGCCATCATTTTCACAATGTCTTTTTTATAGGGCGTATTCATAATATTGAAATCAGAATACTTCGTAGCCCACATGCTAAAGCCATCATGATGCCGGGTGATTAAGGTAATGTATTTCATACCAGCGTTCTTTGCCATACTCACCCATTTTGCCGCATCAAATTCAATCGGGTTAAAAAAATCCATGAGCCGCGTATAATTTTTTACGGTGATGTTCCTGTTATTCATCACCCATTCGCCATCTCCGGGAATGCTGAAAGGCCCCCAATGAATGAACAAGCCAAACTTCGCATCACCAGACCATTCGCGGGCTTTAATATTCTCTGGTGTAGGAGTATATTCCTGCGCAAGAATGATCGTATTTATAAAAAATAAAAGAACGCCGGTAAATAATAATTTCATTAGTTATAGTTTTTAAATTTTCTATTCAATGGTTGTGAAAAGTTTGCCACATCGTACATCAACATCGTAAATCGTACATCACATTATTAACTGTCTCTTGTACAATTGCACTGCATTTTCCAAACCAAAATACAAAGCATCTGTAATCAATGCATGGCCGATGGAAACTTCCAGAAGCCCGGGTATATTTTGAGCAAAGTATTTTAGGTTTTGCAGATCAAGATCATGACCGGCATTGATGCCTAACCCAATCTCGTTAGCTTTTTCTGCTGCAGTGATATAAGGGGCAATAGCCTGTACCTTATTGCCGGTTGCATATTGAGCAGCATAGCTTTCGGTATACAATTCGATCCTGTCGGTTCCGGTGTCGCGGGCAGCAGCGACCATTGTTGTATCAGCATCAACAAACAGGGACACTCGAATTCCTGCCTGTTTAAAAACAGAAACTATTTCTACCAGGTAATCTTTGTTTTTTATTGTATCCCATCCGTGGTCTGAAGTCAGCTGCCCATCCGCGTCTGGTACTAATGTTACTTGCTCCGGCTTATTAGCAAGAACAAGATCAACAAACTTTTGCTCTTTAGGATTGCCTTC
>JBBPZF010000915.1:0-6226 GCA_038199105.1 Chitinophagales bacterium
TCGTTAGCTTTTGAATGATCTTTTACCATCATTGCACCAAAGTCTTTAACATTTTTGTCTGCCGCATTCTTGGAAGCATATTTTCCCAATTGCACTTCCATCATTCCTCCATTTGCCGCTTTTACAGCAAAATCTGCTACATCATCATTCAAACCCATTCCTGCTGTGCTATCTTGGTTATTCGTCATAGAGGTGGTGTCTTTTGAATCATTAGCGCTGTCGGCTTTTGCCACACTGTCATCGCTGGCTGAATTGTTACAAGCCTGCATCATTCCGATACCGGCGAACAATAGTACTACACTTAATTTTTTCATGATTTTTTGTTTATGGTTAATATTTACCTCCTGTAAATCAAATAGCGAGCCACCAACGCTTGCTTATTGTTTTCTATGGAGTTAACGCTATATTTTAAGCCAAGTGTAGATTTTCTTTCTCACTGATGTTAGTGCAGCCTTATAAAAGAGGAAAAATTAACTAATTAAAGGCGGGAGCATAAATATTTTCACTGGTGGACATAGATAAATCTTATTAAAGACGCATTATAGTTTTAGTGGTATTTTTTTACCCGTTTTAGCGCCTTCATAAATAGCGTCGATAATTTTTAAATCTTTCAACGCCTCTTCACCATCTACCGCTACTATTGGTTTTTTTCCCTGCAAAATAATTTCGGACATTTCATCCATTTGTACTGTTTGATGTGTTACCACAGGCTGGTCTATTTCGCCATTATTGGTGCGGCCACGAATGGGGCCATAGCCTGTTGAAGGGCTCAACTCGGCAAAGCCTTTTTGACCGTCAAGAAAAAAGCGGTCGAGGTTGTTCATGCTATACGTGGAAAGGCAGGAAGCTACCGCTCCGCCGGGAAAGCCAAATTGAAACTGGATGGTTTCATCTACACCCTCCTTAAATTTTACAGGATCATTCTTTGTTTCTTCTGCCGTTACCCAAATTGGGTCTTCACCCACCATATAACGGGCACCGTTAATCGAATAAATGCCAATGTCCATTAATGAACCACCGCCGGATAATTTTTTATTTAAGCGCCACTGGTTTGGATCACCAATAGTAAAGCCGGTGAGCCCCTGGAAGAAAGTTATTTTTCCAAAATCACCCTCGTTACGCAGGCGAATAACTTCAAGTGTATGCGGCTCAAAATGCATTCTGTAGCCCACAAGCAATTTCACGTTTGCCTTGTTACATGCGTCAATCATCTCTTGTCCTTCTTTCGCGTTCACCGCCATTGGCTTTTCACAGATTACATGCTTACCTGCCTTGGCAACTCTTATTACTTCATCATGATGCAGCGCATTGGGTGTTATCACATATACCGCGTCAATATCAGGATTGTTTTTTATGTTATCGAAATTTTCATAATTGTAACAGTTCTTTTCGGGGATATTATACCTGGTTTGCCAATCCTTTATTTTAGAAGGCGTACCGCTTATTACGCCTACTAATTTTGCTTTGGTGCATTCCTGCATGGCTTCAGCCACGCGGGTTCCGTAGCTTCCCAACCCCATTATGGCAACCCGAAGCAGTGGCCCGTCGTAGGGCTTTTTGCTGGTGGAAGTACATGCTGCTGCAGCATGAGTGAGTATCGGATAAGCGATGGTAGCTGCTGTAATTTTTTGCAGAAATCTGCGACGTGAATTAATAGCCATAATGTATGTTTAGTTTAAAATAAATCTCAACAATGCGTAAGTAAGATTGCAAACAAGTTAGGAAATTAGTTTTATAAAAAAGTGTATTCAACGCCTTCTGGATATTTGAATGTATCAATAAAAAATATTTGCTTAATGGATAAAAGATGGTGCAATGCTATTTTCTGTGAGCGCTTTTTTGATTAAGCACTGCTGATTTTATTCCCACTAAAGACACATAATTATTAGGCTGCACATCCAGGTCTTTGCGAAAAACCATTTCTGCTTCTTCATGTCTTTTATTAATAAGTAAAAAATTACCCAGGTAATGCCTTGCCGGTATAAGCCAATCGCGTGGCTCATTATATACCAATGAGTCTTCTGTGGCGACAGCTATTTTAAAATAATTTAAAGCCCCGGCAGTATTATTTTCTTTTACGGCAATCGTGCCCATTAATATATACCTCGCAATATTGCCTGAAGATTTTGGCGCGTTAAAAGGTGTCATCACAACTGCCAGGTCTTTTTCCTTTAAAAGATCATCTATATTCTTTAAAGCAGCCTTAGCCATGGCTATATTATCCAGGTTTGCATACGCCATTCCCTTTGCAAATTGCTGAATCAATGAGGCGTAATGATATTGTGTATCTATATTTTTCTGAGTTAGAATATCATTCCATTTTTCAAAAGTGACCATGGCCAGTTCAGGTGTCATATACACATATTGAACATAAGTGCCCATAGGTGCATCAAGCGGGAGAAAAGAAATGTCGAAGCTATTTCGGCAGTCAATAGCATCTTTTAAAGCTGCTTCATAATTATTTGAATTCATTGAACAGGCGGCTTGCATGTGCCGGTTATGTATCTCGTATAAAGGTGCATTGTTGGCTACTTCGGGATACAATCGCAGGTAAGTATGGTAAGTTTTTACGGCACCGATATTCGCCTTTATTCCCTTATCGTATTGTCCCGTTCTTATGTAAATATGTGAAGGCATGTGGACGATGTGCGCTAAACCAGGCGCTAATTTAGCCAGCCTATCTGCACTGGGTATTGCTTTAGCGGCAAACGGTGAGGCTTCCATGGTATGTATATAATAATGATTGGCGCCGGGGTGATCTGGTGAATATTTGAGGACCCTTTCCAATACTTTTTCTATCTCAGGCGTCCATGGTTTTGGCTGGCCGTTATGTTGCCATAGATCCCACGGATGCATGTTCATAAGTGCATCAGCGTACAAAGCGCCTATCTCGGCATCTCCAGGGTATTTCACGAACAACTGCTTCATCTTATCAGCATATTGTTGATTGAGCAATTCTCTCTTTTGAGCAGAGTCAGTGCTGTAATGAAACTGCATGGCTTCTATCAAACCTTTTTCTTTTGCCGTGGAAGTATTCATTAATTCTTTGGATTTTTCTGTAGCAATTAATGCATTAGCAGAGGCAGTATATCCGTAGTCATTTATGTTTGGGCCGTAAGCCAATGCCTCTGCCCAGTAAAGCATGGCGCAGGAAGGGTCAAACAGTTGCGTCTTTTTAAACGAAGGCAATGCTTCAATAATGTGAAAGCCATAGTAGAGATTAATTCCCTGGTTAAAATAAAATTGAGCGCTGTCATTTTTTGTTGAAATTTTCCAGGTATGTGATCCCATTCCCGGCAGCGGAACCATTTCGTTAACCTCTTCTTTGGTAAGATGATAGGTTGCCCAATCAGGCGAACAACTAATGGCTGTCAGCGATTTTTTCTGGTTTACTTCTACAAGCGCTGCCTTGTCAATAGGTATGAATGAAGAATTTTTATTGTTGAAGAGCAAAAGAAATGATAAAGAACTTGCTGTAATTAACAGGTATCTCATTTTAGTAAAAATTTGTTTACAATATAATGAAATGAAAATTTAAAAAAGAAAGCTTAGGCAGAATATTTAGCGGCGAAGCATGAGTGGTATTGATTTTGAAAGAAAATATTTATAAAAATAATTACATGCCTTCCTCGGTTGTATCAGCAATAAAATACGATGCACAAAATGAAACACTCAGGATCATTTTTGTATCAGGGATGGTATATGATTATAAAGAAGTGCCGGAAGAAATTTATATGGAAATGAAAACATCAAAATCAAAAGGCACGTACCTGAACAATTATATTAAAGGCCATTACCCGTTTGAAAAAATCCATTAGCTTTTTATGTGTAATATTTGAGGAGGGTCCGCCATTCTCAAATCATTTCACCTTCGCTTCAGCAATTTTTTTTACACTCAATTTCCTTTTCTTTTTCCACTTGCTGTAAGCTTTTATTTTCCTCTTCCACCTCTATGGTTTTTGCCACTACTGTATTCGTGTTGCCTCCATCCTACTTTCATAATAAATTATTTTCAGCAAGATTAGTTCTTCAACTAACATTTTTTTTTAAATGTGACTAAACAGTCAAAAAATGTGATTATAAGTAATCATGCTTATAGAGGTCGGACGAAATGATTAGTATTTATCCGTGCTTCATGTTTGGCAAAGCGCTGTAGGACAATGCCCTTTGTCATTTTAGCAATTAAAAAAATAGCAGATTATCCCTGCTGTGAATGTGATTTTCTTAATCGCCTGGTCATTTCTTTATAAAGCATCACACGGTCTTTTTTATAAGCGGTTGTATTAGCCGTGCATGCAGAAGCCGCAGGATTATATTTCGACATCCATTGCATCAACTCTATAATTACGGGCAATAAATCTATTCCCTTTTCAGTGAGGTAGTACAGATAGCGCCTGCTATCTGTGGGATCCGGTTGTTTATAAATGATATCATTTTTTTCCAGCGTTACAAGCCTTGATGCAAGAATATTGGTGGCAATTTTTTCATCAGAAGACTGCAGCTCTCCGTATGAGCGCTTACCGGTAAACATAAGGTCCCGTAATATAAGCAATGACCATTTATCCCCCACAGTATCCAGCGCCATACTAATGGCGCAGTGAGACCTCCTGCCAGTATCAACAATATTTCTTTTCATATTTCACTTGCAATTTGAAAGTAATCACTATTTTTGCACTTGCAATATGCAAGTAAAATTAAAATAATTTTTTGTAACGGCAATATCCAGCAAGAGTAGTTGTAACACTTTGCCGTTAGTATCATTTTTTAAAATAGATTTATGAGTAAACAACATCCCCATCTTTTCAGCCCATACACATTGGGCAATATTAAACTGGCCAATCGTATAGTGATGGCACCCATGACACGAAGCAGGGCAACAGGTAATATACCGAATAGCCTTATGGCAACTTATTATAGTGAGAGAGCTTCTGCCGGATTGCAAATCACCGAAGGAACATCACCTTCGCCAAACGGCCTTGGCTATGCACGCATACCCGGCTTATACAGTAATGAACAGGTAAAAGGATGGAAGCTGGTGACAGATGCAGTACATGCAAACGGAGGTAAAATATTTGTACAACTAATGCATACTGGAAGAATAACACATCCGCTGAATTTGCCTGAAGGTGCAAAGGTGATAGCGCCATCTGCTATTGACGCCGCGAATACACAAATGTACACTGATACAGAAGGTATGCAACCGCTGCCGCTTCCTGAAGCGCTAACAGCGGAAGAAATAAAAAGAACTGTCGAAGAATATGCCAACAGTGCAAGAGCCGCCATAGAAGCAGGTTTTGACGGTGTGGAATTGCATGGCGCTAACGGATACCTTCTTGAACAATTTTTAAATGCAGCATCAAATCAACGCGATGATGAATACGGTGGAAGCCCTGAAAAAGAAACAGGTTTGTGCTGGAAGTAGCTCAGGCTGTTGCAGCGGCAATAGGAAAAGATAAGGTTGGAATCAGGCTGTCGCCTTTCGGTGCATTCAATGATATAGTGTGGGATGTTACAACCGAAACCCAGTTTGTGAAACTTGCTGAAGGGTTGAAAGCCTTAGGCATTGTTTACATACACCTCGTAGATCATACATCTATGGGTGCGCCTGCGTTTCCGCAGGAAGTTAAAGATGAAATAAGAAAAGCATTTGGCGGAACAATTATTATGTCAGGAGGCTATGATGCAGACAAAGCTGAAGCTGATCTTGCTGCGGGTAATGGAGAGCTTGTGGCATTTGGGCGACCTTACATTTCCAACCCGGATTTGGTAGAGCGTTTCCAGGAAAATATTCCTCTTTCCGTACCTGATGAAAATACTTTTTATACGCCCGGTGAAAAAGGATATATAGATTACAAAGTTGCGGCGCATGAATTATCCGCTTAAATATTATTGACTAATGAAGGCGCGATATCAAACAGGTATCGCGTTTTTTTTAAATATCCAATTAGTTTACTTGTCTGTGAATTTGTTAACAGCAGCGTTCTATTTGAAAATATGAAGCGGAGTAGCTTCTACAACTACGGATGCAACAAAGGAAGAGAAAAGTAAAATTCAGAGCCCTCTCTTTCGGCACTTTTACCCAGATTTTTCCACCTTCTCTTTTTATTATTTCAGCAGAATATAAAGGCCTAATCCTAAACCCTGGAAGCTTTGATGCTTGTTATTGTTTACCCTGTAAACTGTTCAAATACTTTTTCATGTTCCAGCAAGTTAATTCCTATACCAA
>JBBPZF010000916.1:0-2128 GCA_038199105.1 Chitinophagales bacterium
AATTACTTTAGTTGGCAACCAAAAAAATTAACTAGCGCAACAACTCATTTTCTTAAGATCTGTTGTGAATGACATTGCTGCTAATTTTACCCCTTCACTTAATGTGAGGTATGTGTGAAACATACCTACAATTTCTTTTAAGGGTATTTTGTATTTTATCACGAGGCTTAATTGCATTAACAATTCTCCGCCTTCAGGTGCTACAATCCTTGCACCCAAAAGCAAATCATTTTCAGGGTTTCTAATCAGCTTTATAAAACCTCTTGTATCTAGTGCTACTATGCTTCGTGGAATGTCTTTTAAATGAAATACGGTTACCTGATGTGGAATATTTTTCTCTTTTGCTTCTCTTTCATCCATGCCTACACCTGCAACTTGCGGGTCGGTAAATACTACCCAGGGGAGAACTGAAAAATCTGCTTCTTTATGGTGCTCTTTAAATGCATTGACAACTGCTTTACCGCCTTCATAAGCTGCCGTGTAAACAAAGGGTGGATTGGTAGTAACATCACCGATAGCAAATATATATTCAGCACTTGTTCTTAGCAATTCATCTACTTTAATCAATCCTCTTTCTGTTGTTTCAATACTTAACTTTTCTAAACCTAAATTTTCTGTATTCCCTTTTGTTCCTGTAGCAATAACGATATGAGTACTTTCTATTGCTTCTGTTTCATTATTTTCTGTTGTGTAGGACAGTTTGATGTTTGCTCCTTCTTTCCAAACTTTGTTTACTGTTGTACCGGTATAAATGGCAATTCCTTCGGCAGTAAGATGTTTTTCTAATTCATCAGTAATATCTTTTGCTTCTTTTGAAAGAATACTCTTTGACCGTTGAATGATGGTAACTTTTGTACCCATTCTGTGATATGCCTGTGCAATTTCTAAAGCAATATAACCCGCACCTAAAATGATTAGTGATTGTGGTTGTTGTTCTAATTCAAATAATGTTGTGCTGGTTAAATAAGGAACATCATGGATACCATTGATTTCAGGTATTAATGTGGTTGCGCCTGTTGCAATGATGATTTTAGATCCTTCATATAGTTCTCCATTTACTTCCACAATATTCTTTTCTATAAATTTTGTCTTGCCTTCTATTACTTTTAAATGGGTTAAGCCTGGTAATAAGTCCATGTATTTATGCTGTTGCATATCGTTTACCAACGCTGTTTTTTGTCTGATTATTTCAGCAAAGTTTATTGTTGGCTTACCTGCAGTAACACCATTAAAATTTGAAGCAGAAGCATGATGAATGCTTTCGGCTGCTCTGATTAAAAACTTGGAAGGAACACAACCTACATTTACGCAAGTGCCGCCAAAAGGCAAGCCACCATTAATCATCAGCGTAGATAATTTCATGCTATCGGCATGAATAGCTGCTGCAAATGCAGCGGAGCCACCACCAATAATAATCAGGTCAAATTTCTTTTCGGTGTCCATGTTACAACAATCCATTTTAATGATTTATAGTATAATCAGTTACTGTATATCCTGTTTGGGCAATAGCATTTTTGAGCTGGTCAACTGTAGCTTTTGACTTATCATATTTTACAATGCTTGTTCCTTTATGGTAAAATGTTTGCGCATCAATTACACCTGATACTTTGTGTAATTCGTTGTTCACTTCCGTCTCACATCCTTTACAACTCATGCCTTTAATAGTAAAAGAAGCCGTTTGAATGTTGTTGCTTTCTACAACCATTACATTTTGCGCCTGTGGCTTTGGATAAAATACATTAGCATAATATGGGAAAGCAATTAATGCAATGGCAGCAATAGTGATAATGATTAAAAATGTTCTGGAAGCAAGAAAGCTTTTCTTTTCAACTACACAAGCTCCATTAGGACCGCATTCTGTATTTTGTTTCTTGCTTAATGACCTGTACCATGCAAAACCCAAAGCAGCTATAGCCAAACCAATTAAATAAGGTCGGGCAGGCTCTAACCAAGAGAGAGATGAAGCTGCGCCGCTTGCACCTGCAAGCAATGCCAACAGTGGTGTAATGCAGCAAAGTGATGCTGCGATAGCAGCCACTATTCCTACGCCTGTAGCGGCTTTAGAGCTTACTGCCTGTTTCATGCCTTTTGCTTTTTACGAGTAACAATTGTTATATGCTCAAACAAT
>JBBPZF010000917.1:0-2013 GCA_038199105.1 Chitinophagales bacterium
GGTGGACATTACCAACGCTTTAAAATCCGGAAAAAATACGCTTGAAATAAGCGTAGTTAATAACTGGATGAACCGGCTGATTGGTGATTTAAATTTACCGGAGGCGCAGCGCAAAACGTGGGTTAGCATCAATCCATACAAAACGGATAGCCCTTTGCAGTCATCGGGTTTGTTCGGCCCGGTTGTTTTGAAAGTGATAAAATATTAAGTCATTTAAATTTACAGTGAACAAAAAATAGTTTAACTTATACTGTGCGGGTAGGTTAATGGAATACTCATTTTCCAGCAGCCGTTCTTACTGCGGAAACGTCTCGTTTTTCTTATTGAAAATATCTTTACTGTTCAACTTTTGTTGTATCACGCGGGACAGTAATGTGCCGCCTGAAAGCACGAGCATGTAGCCGATTGCCGTAATACTTATGTACAACATCGCGGCCGTTGCAAGGGCAACTTTCCGTAGTAAGGATAAATAACTTATGAAGTAAATTGCCAGTCCGGTAGTAATGTGGACGAAGGCTGTTTTATAACTTAATTTTTCATCCTTTCTGCCTCTTGCTCCCATTGATGAAACCATAATTGTTATAAGTTTAATAAGTAATTTTTAGCTTTTAGCCTCACCTGCTGTCATCTTTATTTATAACTTCATGCTACAAAAAAAATTTTATCGTGTGGGATGCTATAAAGGAATACTATATTACGTTAGGTAAAAAATATAGCCTTGATCCTTTTGTATTTTTAGCCATACACGTATTAGCCACACCTCCGTTCCTTTTTTCTGTTTCATGGTTAATAAAGAATTTAAAAAAAGGTAAATCAACTTTATTCCCAATAGCTTTTGCTCTTTTGTTTTTTAACGCTGCAAATATTTATGTAGTTGTTGCGGGGAAAAATATTCCTTTTTGGATTTACAGTATTATCGGTTTGATGACATTATTTAGTGGTTATATAGCATATAAAAAAATAAAAAAGAAAATCTCTGAATAATATATTTGCTTATCATATTATAGAGTATCGGATATGAATTGTATTTGTTTAAATTGTAAATTATGCCTGGTGCAGCTATAAATTTCAACGTTATTCTAAGCCGCGTTGCTTTTGCGTTGGATTTAGCTTAGCAAGTCCCGGCGTCGTGTCTCGCAACACAGGATGCTTATTGGGAGACAAGGCTTATGAAGTGTCCTCACATGCTGTAAAAGATTTAAATGCGGATGATTTACTGGAAAAAATTGATTCTCTAAATAAACAAGGTAAACATCCATTAGCAGTAGTAGTTGGTATAGCAATGGGCACCGGAACAGATGTGGCAATTGAAAGCGCCGCTATCACGTTGGTAAAAGGCGATTGCGGGGGATCGCAAAACAAAAAAATTAAGTCATGCTAAGATGAAGAACATCAGGCAAAACTTGTTCTTCGCTTTTATTTACAATGTTGTTAGCGTTCCAATTCGGCTAGTGGTAATTCATTGCGGTTACGAAATGTAAATTTATAATGTAAAAATTATTTATGAATACTAAACCTCCAGTTATCATTTTCGATGTTAATGAAACATTGCTCGACATGTCACCTTTAAAAAAGAAAATCAATTCTCTTTTAAATAGCAGCAATGGCTTCCGTATTTGGTTTGGAATGCTTCTGCAATACTCACTCGTTGATAACTGCACTAATAATTATCACGACTTTACGCAAATAGCTGATGCAGCTTTAGATATGGCAGCAAAAGACCTGATAGTAGACATAGACGACAAGGAGAAGAAAGAAGCTCTGCAAACTATCAAAGAATTATCTGCTTATGATGATGTGCCAAAAGGACTAAAGCAGCTAAAGGAAAACGGATTTCGTCTTGCAACACTTACCAATTCTCCTTTAGCGACCCTTACTGCACAGCTACAATCTGCTAAACTCACGGAATACTTTGAAGCTACACTAAGTATAGACAGCATCAAAAAATACAAACCTGCTTTAGAAACCTATCAGTGGGCAGCAAAACAATTGTCGGTAAATGTATCAGATGTA
>JBBPZF010000918.1:0-12597 GCA_038199105.1 Chitinophagales bacterium
CGGATTATTGGCAGATCTCCCAGGGTAAGTGTATCCGCTTTCCATTCATATAGCCTCTGCATTTACGTAGCAATGTTCTGTACAGTATGGGGCTTTTGTTTGTTATGCAACATCACCCACATTACTCCGCCTTATATGCAGTTTCTGTTCAGTTTATCCTGAGTTTACCGAAGGGTAGGCCCGAATGTTTGCCGCCAGCTTCCTTCGGATTCGCAGTCACCCACGACACCCTTGCTCTTGGCTAATACTCCCTACGGTAAAGTGTATTCAGGACTTGCACCTTATAGCTGATACACATGCCTGGCGCACATAAAAAGAGATAGTTTCGCAACTATCCCTTTCAGCGGAGACTGAGGGATTCGAACCCTCGATACAGTTTCCCGTATACACACTTTCCAGGCGTGCTCCTTCAACCACTCGGACAAGTCTCCAAAAAGGATGGCAAATCTACAAAATCATTCAAGAACTTTTTCCATTTGCATTGAGCGGGAGCCTTTGATGAGAATATGCGCATGCTCAGGATGGAATCTTTGCAGCCATTCTTTCGCTTCTAAAGCTGTGTTATAGTTTAAAAAATTATGTGACACTTCTTTAAAGCCCTTGCCAACAAGCACTATAGCATTCCATTTATATTTTTCAATAAGAGAAATAATTTCGGCATGTTCATAATTGCTTTCTCCTCCTAACTCCATCATGCTTCCCAGCAATAGTATTTTTTTATCCGCTTGTATGGATGCAAAATTTTCAATGGCTGCCTTCATACTTGAAGGATTTGCATTGTATGCATCTAATATTACGGTGTTGGTATTATATTTTATTAACTGAGAACGGCTGTTGGAAGGTGTATAGTTTTCAATGGCCACTTTTATTTTTTCATCATCAATACTAAAGTATCGCCCGATACAAACTGCGGCAAGCACATTAAATAAATTATAGGAGCCTACAAGGTTTGTTTGTAAGTGAAATGGAATATCACCCTTTATTTCTATTTCCAATAAAGGATTGCTTTTGATTATCCCTCCTTTTACTTTCCCTTCTTTATTGCCGTAATAAATAACTTCATTAATGCCGTTACTTAGTTGTACCAAAGTTTTATCATGCTGGTTTACGAAGGCTGTCCCATTGTGCTTGCGCAAATAATCAAATAATTCGCCTTTACCTTTTTTTACATTTTCTACGCTGCCGAAGCCCTCCAGGTGGGCTTTTCCGCAATTAGTTATCAAGCCATGCGTAGGCATCGCATATTCACAATAGCTTGCAATTTCTTTAAGGTGATTGGCTCCCATTTCTATCACCGCCATTTCAACATCATCACGAATTTTCAATATTGTAAGCGGAACGCCAATGTGATTATTCAAATTTCCTTCAGTGGTATAAGTTTTAAATTTTGAAGAAAGAACCTTACTCACTAATTCCTTCGTCGTGGTTTTTCCATTGCTCCCTGTGATACCGATAAATGGTATTTCTTTACCAGGATGCAAGCGCTTTAGTTCAATCAGATGAAACTTTGAAAGAGCCTGCAGGGTTTGCAATACATCGTTTGTATAAACTATTCTATCATCAGAAAAAGATATTTGTTCATCAACAAACACATAAGCGGCTCCTTTTTCCAGTGCAGGCTTTGCAAA
Source organism: Chitinophagales bacterium (assembly GCA_038199105.1). GTDB lineage: Bacteria > Bacteroidota > Bacteroidia > Chitinophagales > Chitinophagaceae > Ginsengibacter. The sequence goes on from JBBPZF010000918.1 coordinate 1,629, forward strand.
TTCGTTCCCGTTAAAGTTGGGGCCTTTTAGCGCAAAAAATAAATCATTTTTTTTTAGTTTTCTTGTATCGGTTTCTATACTGGGGTGTTGCTGATAAATTTTATAAATGTCTTCAATATTCATGTGCGCAAATGTAGGATATCGGCTTTAGGATTATGAAAAAAGCCTCTTACTTTACAATAAGAGGCTCTGAACTATGAAAATAATTTATTAGCTTTTCTTCTTTTTGTTTTGCTTGCGTTGTCCAAATATGTTTCCTTCTTTAAAGCCATTTCCTTCAGGACTGCCGAGCCTTGTCATAGCACACCTGAAACCAACTGTGCTGCTTGCCTGATCTTGCTCAAGATAACGCCTCGCACCAGGAGATAACCAATAAGGCATATCGTTCCAACTGCCTCCTTTTATTACACGTGATTTATCGCTTATCAATGAAGTGATGCCATATCCGTAAGTCACTGCAGATATTGAGTCGCCATCAAGATAGTTGATAACATCTCCCTTTTGATAATTGCGGCGTGTTACTGCTTCTGCATCTGTAACCACCACTTTTTTCAAACGGCCTAAAGTATCTCTTTCGTACTCGCCCTGGCTGTTCTTGTAAAACTTGGTAAATTTATTACCACGGTAGGGGTTTACATCATCCTCATCAAGCGATGTTAACGGGCGGTATACATCACCAACCCATTCGCTCACATTTCCGCTCATATTATATAAGCCATATCCGTTAGGATAAAAGGATTTGACTGGTCCCGTTATAGCGGCGCGGTCATTTAATCCTCCTGCAACACCCATTACATCACCACTGCCTCTTTTGAAGTTAGCAAGAAACTGTCCCTGCCAACTTCCGCGGCGATTATCGCGAAGCCCGTTTACATTTTTACTCCATGAATAAACCTGCTGGTTAGAGATAACTTCCTCTCCATGATTTTTTTCTTTTTTACGTGGATTAGGATTTTGAGCGATTATACCATACGCCGCATATTCCCATTCTGCTTCGGTAGGAAGGCGATATCCAGGCAACAAAATGCCGTCTTCAAATGTGATAATTTTTCTTGATCTGCCGCTTATATCTTTTAAGCCACCTTTTTTTGGAGCTGTTTTGTTATTGATCTCATCCGGGTTCATTAAATAAGTATCTGTATTGAAAGTCTGATCTCCCTGTCCACCCTTCATTGCAGTTAATGGCGATTTTTTGTTCAAATACCCTTTATCTATTAATGTTTTTTCATTCACCCTGTCTGTTCTCCAGATACAAAAATCATGTGCCTGCTCCCACGTAACGCCAACTACAGGATAATAATTATAAGCTGGGTAGCGGAAATAATATTCAACATAGGGTTCGTTATAGGCTAATTCACTTCTCCATACAAGCGTATCTGGTAAAGCCATGCTCATTATGGTAGTATCATTATCGAAGGTGTTACTCAGCCAATAGAGATATTCGCGATAGTGCACGTTGGCTACTTCCGTTTCATCTATATAGAAAGAGTTAACACTCACGCGGCGGGGAACATTGTTCCAATCCCCCATTACATCCTCTTCTTTTGCACCCATGGTAAAAGTTCCCCCTTGTATAAACACGAGGCCCGGTCCAGTCTTTTGTTCCTTCGCTTTCAATACGTGGAAATTTCCATAATTCTTATCATCATAGTTCCATCCTGTTACAGAAGATTGATCTTTCTTCTTGTGGCATGATGTAAAAGTGAAAGAAGCTGCCAGTATAAAAAATAAAAATTTGCTGGCGGACATTGATTTTAGCATGTGCATTCGTTTTGAAGATTATTTAACGAAAGGTTTTCTTTCTTATTGTAGGAATACGTTTTTAGTGAAGCGAATATAAACACTTTATTTGATTTTGGTTTGTCATTAAAAACCAATTTTTTTATATGGTAATACTTTTGCAAACCATTCACAAATGCAGGAAGGAACAAGGTCTTGAATTGTTTCCCCGAGTTGCGGCAGGTAATATTGTTTTACGAAAATATAACGTAAGCGGTTCAAAACTATTTTCCCTGATTCGACATTTATTAAAGCAATATTCTTTTTCTAACCACGTTCAATTGCATTGTAACAATTTGAAATATCCAGACCCATTAAAACGAAACCGGAACTTGTACTAAAAAATTGTTGATGGAAGAAGCATCTTAATTGAAAAAAAATTGTCTCTATTTAAAATCCATAACCAGTTTTATTAAGGTATATGCATTCGATTAATTTAATTGCCCGTTTCAATAAAAAATTTACTTTTACAAACCAAAAACTAATTTCTATATAGTTTAGCTCTACCTAACCAAGCAAAAATTACTCATGAAACAAGCAACTTTGAAGTTAACGGCATTGGCTATGCTGATAGGAAGTTCTTTTGTCGTTAAGGCGCAAAGCAGCCGCACGAATTCTATAAACGTTGTTACTACAGCCGTCCCATTTTTAAGAATTTCACCAGATGCACGCTCAGGCGGAATGGGAGACGTAGGAATTGCTACTACGCCAGATGCTAATTCGTCTTTTTGGAACCAGGCAAAAATTCCTTTTGCTTTAAGCAAATCATCTATAGCGGTTACTTATACTCCGTGGTTAAAGGGGCTTGATCTTAATGATGTATATCTTGCATCACTTGCGGGATACTATAAGCTTGATGACCTGCAGGCTATCTCAGCTTCTCTCCGGTATTTTAGTCTTGGAAACATTCAATTCACTGATTATTCAGGTCAAATTATAGGAGACTTTAGGCCAAGAGAATTTGGTGCTGACATTGGATATTCCCGCAAGCTTTCTGACAATCTCGGCTTAGGTATTGCTTTAAGGTATATCAATTCAAACCTAACCGGTGGCGGGGTTTCCCAAGGTGGTACGGTATATAAAGCAGGTAATTCAGTTGCGGGAGATATTGCATTATTCCACGATGGTACCGTCAATAGCACCGATGGTTCAGGATTTAATTGGGGTGTTACTCTTTCCAACCTTGGGGCAAAAATTTCTTATACCAATGATGCGTCAGAAAAAGATTTTATTCCGGCTAATCTTGGATTAGGAGTTGCTTATGTAAAAAATGTTGATGATGCCAATAAGGTTACGTTTGGATTAGATATTAATAAGTTGCTGGTTCCAACTCCTCCGCTTCTTAGTGATTCTGCAGGGTTGGCAAACTACCACAGCAAGGGCGTAGTAAGTAGCTGGTTTAGCTCTTTTGGCGATGCGCCGGGCGGCTTTAGCGAAGAATTAAAAGAATTCCAGGTATCAGTTGGTGCGGAATATTCTTATAACAATCAGTTCGCCTTCAGGGCAGGTTATTTTTATGAAGCGCCAACAAAAGGCGATCGTAAATATTTTACCGTTGGAGCAGGGTTAAACTACAATATGTTTGGTATGAATTTCTCTTATCTAATTCCTTCGGGAAATGGAATAAACAGGAATCCGTTATCAAACACTTTACGCTTCAGCCTTATTTTTAATCTTGATAAAGATTCAGCGCCAGTAAGCGCACAATAACGATCCTGACAAAAGAATTTTATATGAACCTCACAACCTTCGTGAGGTTTTTTTATGGCAATAATATCAATTTCATACACTGAACAAATTTTAAACCTATCGTTTTCGGTGATATGTTTACAAATAAGAACTAATGGCTACTTTAGTTCATAAAATATTTAAAAAGCTTCGGTAATAAAAGATTTATTATGGCATTTAGGATAGGTTTCGGAATAGATTTTCACCAGTTGGTCGCAGGACGGGAACTTTGGGTTGGTGGCATAAAGCTGGAACATACAAAAGGCGCATTGGGGCACAGTGATGCAGATGTGTTGCTTCATGCCATCTGCGATGCCTTGTTGGGAGCCGCGTGCCTTGGAGATATTGGCGTTCATTTTCCAGATACTTCCGCTGAATTTAAAGATATTGACAGCAAAATTTTATTAGAAAAAACATTTGCACTTATCGGGAAATCCGGGTATAAGATTGGAAATATTGATACGACTATTTGTATGGAAGTACCGAAGATAAAACCATATATTCCTGCTATGCAAAAAGTAATTTCTAAAATACTTTCTGTTAATGAAAATGTTGTTTCGATTAAAGCAACCACTTCAGAAAAGATGGGTTTTATCGGTCGTGAAGAAGGTGTAGCGGCTTATGCTACGGTACTATTAGAATCAATAGAATAAGCGTCGCTAATTTTTTTTCACAGGCCCAATTGCCTGCTTATCTTTGTAGCAATGCAAGAAGTGGAAATAAAAATCATTAACACATCCAAAAACAACTTACCGGAATATGCCACCCACGGTTCATCCGGCCTTGATTTGAGAGCTAACCTTGATGAAGCCGTGGTACTGCAACCACTGGAACGAGCGATGATCCCCACAGGAATTTTTATTGAATTGCCTTTTGGTTTTGAAGCGCAGGTAAGGCCTCGAAGCGGGCTGGCTCTTAAGCATGGTATTACATGTTTAAATTCGCCGGGTACGGTTGATAGTGATTATCGCGGTGAGTTGAAAGTGATTCTTATAAATTTATCAAACGAATCTTTTTCTGTTAGTCATGGTGAGCGTATAGCCCAGGTCGTTATATCGAAAGTGGAAAAAGCAAACTGGCAGCCGGTGGTACAATTGAAATCTACCGGAAGGGGCGAAGGCGGATTTGGTCACACAGGGAAAATTTAAATTAAACAAGCACTTAATGAGCAGTAAATTGTTTTTAGTCCTTATTGGAGTTGTCTTTTTATATGCCGCAGAAGGTTGCAGGTCCACAAAGAAATTGCAAAGTGCAGTTAATAAAAAAGACACGGTTATTGTTAACCCGCTAAAAGTCACTAATGATTCTCTTCAAGAAGCTGCATTTAACCTTAATTCTCTTGCAAAGCACAAAATAAATTTCACTACTTTTTCTGCTAAAATAAAAGTAGAATATCAAGATAATAAGGGGAAACAGCCGGACTTTAATGCCTTTGTAAGACTTTATTCTGACAGCGTACTTTGGGTGTCAATAAGCGCGACCTTTCTGAGTATAGAAGCTTTTAAAATTTTAATTACAAAGGACAGTGTTATTATTGTAAATAAATTGGATAAGCAAGTAGAGTACCATCCATTCAGTTATATGGAAGAGGTAACGCACATACCTTTAAACTTTTCGAACCTGCAGGACTTGCTTATTGGTAACCCGATATACGTGGGAGATAGCGTGGTTTCTTACCGGAAAACAGAGAATCATATTTTGATAGCAACAGTAGGTAAGTTTTTTAAAAACCTCCTGACTATTTCAGCAGATAATAAACTTATTGAAAGGAGCAAACTTGACGATCTTGATGTAAATCAAAATCGCACTGCCGATATTACTTATGGCGATTATGAAAAATCCGGTAATGATTATTTCGCAACAAACAGGGAAATTACAGTGGCTGAAAAAACAAAAGTTGACATAAACCTCTCATTTAAGCAATACGAGTTTAACAAGGAATTATCATTCCCATTCAGCATTCCAAAGAATTATAAAACAAAATAATTGTTACTTTAAAGCGTTGCATTTTTGATAATTGTAAACATATTTTTCTGCTAAAAAAATCATTGCATGCAAAGAAGGATAGTCACTGTCTTAGTTTTAATATTTTTAATTTTTAATGTAAATGCGCAGCAGCCGGAAGATAAAAACACTCTTCAGCAGCAGCGTGAAAAGCTCAGAAAGGAAATCGCGGAGACAGAAAAAGCATTGGAGGAGGTAAGAAAGACAGCCAAGGTCAACATTGGCGGACTTACACTTATTAATAAAAAAATTGACCTGCAGGGAAACGTGATTGATAACATAAGCGGCGAAATCAAAAACCTTAATGATAATATTTATCTTTCACAAAAGGAAGTGACTAAGATGTCGCATGTACTCGATACGCTTAAAGAGGAATATGCAAAAAGCATGGTATATGCTTATAAGAACAGGAGCAACTATGATTTTTTAAATTTTATTTTTTCTGCAGGAAGTTTTAACGATGCGATTAAGCGCATTGCATATTTAAAATCATACAGGAGCTATCGCGAAATGCAAGCCGAAAATATTTTGCGGACGCAACAAATGATAGAAGACCGAATCAAAATTCTTTCGGTCTCAAAAAATAGAAAAAATGTTGTCCTTAATGAACGAGATAAAGAGCTCAGTCAGCTCGAAAAACAACAGCAGGACAAACAAGTGATAGTCAATAAAATAAAGGGACAACAAAAAGAACTGACAGCACAGGTAAATGCAAAAAGAAAGCAGGATTCAAAATTGAAAAATATGATTACTGCCATGATACGGCGTGAAATAGAAATTGCCCGCGCCGAAGCTGCCAAAAAAGAAAAGGAAAGAATAGCTGCTTTAAAAAATAAAAAGCCGGACGTAAGCAATACCACCGCTGCAAATACCACTACATCAAATAACAAAACAGTTACTCCCCCTGTCGAAAGAAAGCCATCGAACAGTGTGTTGGTGAACACAGATGCAGACAGGGCGCTTGATGCAAACTTCGAAAGAAATCGCGGGTCTCTGCCATGGCCTGCTGCCGGATATATCATTGCACACTTTGGTGCAAATGTATTACCTGGGGGCATTGATTATGAAAACCCTGGTGTAACTATCGGGGCCAAAGTGGGCGAGCCTGTAAAAGCAGTTTTTGATGGAGAAGTAACACTGGTAAGTTATATAGAAGATAACCAGGCAGTATTCTTAAAACATGGAAAATATTTTACCGTGTATAGTAATCTTGGATCTGCAAATGTAAAAAAGGGTGATATAGTTAAGACCGGTGAAGTAATTGGTAAGGCGGGTGCTAATGATCAAGGCCAGGGTCAGGTTGATTTTATTCTTATGAAGGAAAGCAATAACATTAACCCCGAGCAATGGTTGAAAAAGTAAGATAAAAGTTTATTAGTTAAATAGTTTTATGGTTTAATCATCTGTAAATAATAGTCTCAGGCTAAAACTTCCTTGTAAAGATTTTCATATTCGGGTACAATTTTATCAATGTCAAATTTTTTGGCTTGTATTAGCGCATTTTTTTTCATTTCAGCAAAAGCACTTTCGTCTGATAAAATTTCTACCACTCTTTTTCCCATATCGTCCACATCGCCAACATTACTAAGTATACCGGTAACGCCGTCTATATTTATTTCAGGTAAACCGCCCACATTTGTTGATACTACGGGAACGCTTGCTGCCATTGCTTCTAAAGCCACCAGGCCGAAGCTTTCGTACTCACTTGGCAAAATAAATAAGTCTGATATAGCCAGGATATCTTCCATTTGCTCCTGCCTGCCAAGAAATCTTATATCATTGTGGCAATCACACTCACGCGCCAGTCTTTCAACATAAGAACGCTCGGGCCCATCGCCAACAAATAAAAGTTTCGAGGGGATTTTTCTATTTAACTGTTCAAAGATTTTTACCACGTCGCCTACCCTTTTTACCTTTCTAAAATTGGACGCATGCAATAGTATTTTTTCATTATTTGGGGCTATCACTTGTTTGAACGCTGTGACGGGCTTACGATCGAACCGCTTCACATCTACAAAATTATAAATGACTTCTATCTCCTTTTCTATTTTAAAACTTTTATAGGTTTCATCTCTCAAATTTTTTGAAACAGCGGTTATCGCATTGCTTTCATTCATGGAGAAAGTTACCACAGGAGAATAAGTTTTATCACGGCCAACCAGTGTAATATCTGTACCATGCAAAGTGGTAATTACAGGTATATCTATTCCCTCTTTCGCCAGTATCTGCCTTGCCATATAAGCTGCGGAAGCATGCGGTATTGCGTAATGTACATGCAATAACTCAACATTATTATTTATAATCACATCCACCATCGTACTCGCAAGTGCGGTTTCATAGGGAGGATAATCAAAGAGCGGATAGGTAGGTACCCTTACTTCGTGAAAAAAAATGTTTGCATGAAAACCTCCTAATCTTACAGGCTGCTGGTAAGTAATGAAATGAATGTTATGCCCTTTATCGGCAAGTGCCTTTCCTAATTCCGTTGCCAATACGCCGCTTCCGCCATAAGTGGGGTAGCATACAATACCTATATTCATAAAGAAATTTTTAAACAAATAATGATGAAAACTTTAATCAAAAGCAGGTAGGATGATTAAAAATTGTGCGCAAATTACAATTTCTTTTTTCAGCTGTTAAGTCATTTATAAAAACATAACTTTCAAATTATTTGTGTGAACAGGAGCTTTCCTGAAGAAATTTTTATTTCGATTTCCGATTTCAATTATTGGCTTCTCCTGTGAATTTACCATTCTCCTCTTTGCAATTTTGAAATGATGTTGTATTTCCTGTTTTTATAAACATGTATTGTACTTGCGACTAACAGACAGATTGAAGCAATCACCGCGACGATCGAAATATCTTTATTTATGTCCCATTGTTTCACAGCAATAGCAATAAGGGCCCAGGCACCTACCATTGCGGCTTCCCGCATATTGCGGCTTTTTATAAGCAACAAATAAAGTACAGTAGAAATTACGATTAATATTATCGTCCATATATTTCCGGACAGAGCAAATCCATTCCAGCTTATAGAAGTTAACCAGGCAGCAATACAAGTGATACTTGCGACCATTATCCAGCCAAGATAAAATGTGACAGGCCACCAAACAAAAAATATAATTCTTACAGGTACATCATCCAATTCAAGGCGAAGGCTGATGGTTAAACAAATCAGGCTAAGCAATAACAACAAAATAAGTATAACGCTCAGCCCAATCATGTCGTTTGTCCAGCAATATACCCAGGCTGCGTTGGCTAAATTGCTGATAGAAAACCAAAGGCCCGTGCGCTCAATATATTGATGTGAATTTTTATTTCTTAATAAAATCCATTGATAGATGACAAAACCTATGCAGAATAAAAATATCAAGCCCCAGATAACGAATGCATAGCCTGCGGGTGCAAATAAGGTATCAAATTTATAGCTTACTTCAGCTACGGTGGCCTTTAATAAATACCCGGTGCTGCCCGCATAATTTGCAAACAGCATAATAATTAAGGTGAGTGTATTTAAAATGACGAGGCCAGTATATTTCTTTATCATTAAAATTTTATGCTGTAACAAATAAATGAATAGAATTGTTTCACTTTATAAAAATAGTGATATGCATCATTGCAGGCAATACTGATAACCAGTAAAAAAAGAATAAAGTTGATCAATCTTAACATCGAATAAGTAGTTTTGACTATGGAAGCAAAAAAAGTAATATTAATAATCATGGACGGCTGGGGCCTTGGAACAGTTAAAGAAAGTGATGCTATTCAGCACGCAAACGTTCCGTTTGTAAGTTCTCTCTATTCAAAATATCCACATACAACGCTGGTTACATGCGGCAAAGCAGTCGGATTACCGGAAGGACAAATGGGGAATAGTGAAGTAGGCCACCTCAATCTTGGTGCAGGTAGAATTGTTTACCAGGAGCTTGAAAGGATAAATGTAGCCATAGAAAAAGGCGAGTTTCAAAAAAATGAAATTTTATTGAATAGCCTGGATTATGCAAAACAAAATAATAAGCCCCTGCACCTGGTAGGCCTGGTAAGCAATGGGGGAGTTCACTCTCATATAAATCATCTAAAGGCAATTACCTCACTTTGTAAAGAAAGAAATATTGAAAATGTTTACGTTCATGCTTTTACAGATGGGCGTGATACTGACCCTAAAAGTGGCATTGATTTTATAAAGGAATTGCAGGAGCATTTGTCAAATACTACTGGAGCTATTGCAACTGTTACTGGTCGTTATTATGCTATGGATAGGGATAAGAGGTGGGAGAGAGTTAAAATAGCCTATGATGCGCTGGTACATAGAAAAGGTGCAACCACTAACAATATCCTGGCAGCGATCGAAACCTCTTATAAAAATAATGTAACAGACGAGTTCCTGCTGCCTATAATAAATGAACAGACACCTGGATCCTCAATAAAAAATGGGGATGCCGTTATATGTTTTAATTTCCGCACAGACCGTTGCCGGGAAATCACAGAGGTGCTTACCCAATCTTCTTACCCTGAATACGAAATGAAAAAGCTGGAATTGAATTATACTACCATGACGAGATACGATCATTCATTCAAAAACATACATGTGATTTTTGAAAAAGATGATTTGATAAATACATTAGGAGACATCATTTCCACAAATAATAAAAAACAAATCCGTATCGCTGAAACTGAGAAATATCCACACGTAACTTTTTTCTTCAGTGGCGGAAGGGAAGAACCTTTTGAAGGTGAAAGCAGGATTATGATTCCATCACCTAAAGTAGCCACCTACGATCTGCAACCTCAAATGAGCGCGATAGAAGTAACGAATGCGTTACTTCCTGAAATAGAAAAAAAGACGCCGGATTTTATTTGTCTTAACTATGCCAATACTGATATGGTCGGGCACACCGGCGTTTGGGAAGCGGTAATCACGGCTGCTGAAATAGTAGACAAGTGCGTAGAGAAAATTGTAACCGCAGGGTTGGAGAATGGATATACAATATTTTTAACCGCTGATCATGGAAATGCGGATTACATGATTAACGCTGATAGCACCCCCAATACGGCGCACACACTAAACCTTGTTCCTTTTTTCATTATTGATAAAGACTGGAAGGGTAACATAAAACCCGGCAAACTCGGCGACCTCGCGCCTACTATTTTGAAAATGATGGATTTGCCTATTCCTCCGCAAATGACGGGGGACATTTTAATAGATTAAATAAAAGACTGTATGAAAAAAATTATTCGGATTACCTTGGTCGTATTGCTAATTGTGTTGATTATTATTCAGTTTGTGAGGCCACAGAAAAATAAATCGAATAGAGTTGCCAATGATATAAGTACGAAATATCCCATACCTACAAATGTAGACAGCACACTGAAAGTAGCCTGTTACGATTGCCATAGTAACAACTCCGATTATCCGTGGTATTGGAATTTTCAGCCTGTTGCATGGTTTATGAACGGC
>JBBPZF010000919.1:0-3128 GCA_038199105.1 Chitinophagales bacterium
CTTGTCAAACTCACCGTTGTTAAACACTTTGGTGTCAACTCCGTTAATAAATGTATTAAACCCTTCATCCATCCACGGATATTTTCTTTCGTTAGATCCCACAACCATGGGGAACCAGTTGTGGCCAAACTCGTGATTGGTTACGCCCCATAAACCCCCATCCTTACTTTTCCAGGAACAGAAGACAATACCCGGATATTCCATACCGCCGACCACACCTGCTACATTTGTTGCGGAAGGGTACGTAAATTCAAACCATTCTTTTGAATACAATTCGATAGCGCCTTTTACAAATTCCGTTGAACGTTTCCATGCACTGTCTGTTGCACTCTCAACAGGGTAAACAGATTGCGCCAATGCTTTTTTGCCGCTTGGTAAATTAATGCGGGCAGCATCCCACACAAAAGCCTTCGAAGCTGCCCATGCTACATCGCGTGTATTGTTGCATACAAAATGCCACGTAAGTGTTGATTTTGCCGGATGATAGGAAGTACCGCTTAGCTCATCAGCACCAACAATCACAACAGTTTTGTCGCTATTTTTAGCCTGGTTAAGATGGCTCATCACAGCTGGAGTCAATACTTCAGAAGAATTTTGCAACTGCCCGGAACCGACTACAATTAAATTAGAAGGAGCCGTGATGCTGTAATCAATATTTCCATATTCAAGATAAAACTCACCAGCACCGAGGTAAGGCAAAGTGTTCCAGCCTTCCACATCATCATACACACACATGCGTGGATACCATTGTGCTATTTCATATATCCATCCATTTTTTGTATTCAGCCTGCCCATACGATCTGTACCATATTCAGGCACTGAAAAAGAATAACTGATCTTCAACTGCACCGTACCTGACTTTGCTGCCAATGGCTTAGGAAGCCATACCTGCATACGCGTATCAGACACTTTGTATTTTGCTTTCGTAGTGGCGCCATTCATTACTATGTCAACTGAATTTAATTCATCTCCTTTGGTAAATGACTGCGCAGCCCAGCGGCCGCCGGTGAGTAAAGTAGTAGCCTGCGCTCTGCTGTCTTCCCGGTAGATATTTTGATCAAGTTGCAGCCACAAAAAATTTAAAGCATCCGGGCTGTTATTTTTATAGGTTATCACAACAGATCCCTTCACAATGTGTTGTGCTGTATCCAATGAACTCATGATTTTATAGTCAGCCCTGTTTTGCCAATAGGCAGGCCCCGGTTGCCCACCGGCGCTGCGGTATTCATTGCCTGCGGAAGGATAAAAGAGCGGATCAAACGCGGTATGCTGATCATAATGTGATGCACTATCGGTTTGTGAAAAGGCGGTGTTCCCAACAATGGCGAAAAAAAATAGTAGTAGCGTGAAATTTTTCATATTTAAAATTAAAATTAAGGCGGCTAAGTTAGAGAAATAAATATTACTTAATGTATATAAACCTTCTTATTGAAGCGGGAACCATTCCTGGGAGGGACCTTGCTTATTAGCGTTCGCCAGCTCGCAGGCAATACAAAGTATCTATAAATCTTTTCGATAATCTAGCGAAAGCTATACATGAAAGACAGAGCAGCGCCATCCCCTCGCCTTGGTTCGTGTCCTACGAACCACAGTTTTAGCTCATTTAAATAATGAAATAGCTGATGCAAGCTGTTGACACATTCTACCGCAGGTTTACCAAAATTATAAAGCCTGCCTGTAATCAAGCGGAAGCCATACATGAAAGACAGAACCGGCGTCATCCGTACCTTCTACCCATATTTTACCACCTTGTCTCTTTATTATTTCTGAACAAATAAATAAGCCGATACCCATTCCCGGAAATGTTTGCCTGCCATTCTTTGTAACCCGGTGGAATTGTTCAAACACAAGTAGCTGTTCTTCTTTGGGAATGCCAATGCCAAAATCGAGTACCGATAAAAGCATTCCACCGTCTTTCACTTCTGTAGTAATAATAATTTTATTCGCTTTTGGTGAATATTTTATGGCATTGGATATGAGATTGCTAACCACCTGCATAAATTTGTTCTTGTCACCAAACACGTTTACGCCTGAACCAGGTTTGTAAATTATCTTATGGGTAGTATTTGTCTGCTGCATGTCATCAATAACTTCCTTCAGCAAATTATAAAAATCATAAAAGGATTCATCGTACATTAATTTGCCGTTTTGTATTTTACTAATGTCTAAAAGGTCTTCTATAAGGTTCGTTAGCCTGTCTACCTGCGTGCTCATTTTTTTTACCATCGCCAATGTTTCCGGATCACCTTTTTCTTCAAGCATACTTTTCACGATGTGCGTGTACCCTTTAATAGTGGTAACCGGCGTTTTAAGTTCATGACTCGCCGTAGACAAAAAATTATCCTTTATCTGTTCAATTTCCTTTTGCTTTGCTATGTCTGTATTTGTACCTAACCAACGAATAACTTTTCCTGCATTATCGCGGATAGGAACTACCCTCGTAAGAAATGGACGAAATTCTTTGTCGGCCCCTAAGATTGGGAATACCATTTCAAACGGCTCCCCGCTATTTATTGACTGTTGCCACTCTTGAAGCACTAAAGGCAATTTTTCCTGGTCGTGTACAGATTTCCATCCCCATCCTTCCATGTCCTTTGGTGCGGTACCTGTGTAGTCGTACCAGCGGCTATTGTACCAGAATATCCAACCGTCGGCATTCGCTATCCATGCAAGGTTTGGAATATTATTAGCCATGTTTTCAAATCGCTCCCGTAATTCTTCTGCCTCCTTCTTCGCCAGTACTGCTTCTGTTACGTCAATTGATATGGATAATACACCCGCTATATCATCCCCTTCATAATAGGGTTGATAAACCAGGTTTACATACATAGTTTCTTCCTGCCCGTTTTTTATCAGCGTTACCGGGCTTTCTTTTAAATTAATGAATTCCCCGGTTTGCTTTACGCGGTCCAACAATTCAATATAGCCCTGGCTTTCTATGCCCGGTAATATTTCGGAAATAGTTTTGCCAATTATTTCTTGTCCTTTACCCGCTAATTGCAGGCCGGTTTCATTTACAAGTTTCAAAACATGATCATCGCCGGTTACGAGCGAAAATCCAACGGGAGCCTGCATGAAAAGATTATAAGCCTGCTTATTTAATATTTGCGCATTTTCTTTCTTACGCA
>JBBPZF010000920.1:0-7908 GCA_038199105.1 Chitinophagales bacterium
AATGTTGGCGTTTGCGTTATATCATACAATTGCTTGTAAGAAGGTTTTTTTGCATCATCACTTTCCTTTTTTTGTTCATCCGTCTGGTAAACGTTTATCCAGCTTTGCAAATTGTTCTTACTTATAAAATCTATCCATTTAACCTTCTCTTTAGTTTCTGAAAGTACACCATACATTTTCACACCTTCATTCTTCCATTTTGCCTGGTAAAATGAATCAAGCCTTGGTACTTCTTTCTGGCAATGGCCGCAGGTCGGATCCCAAAAAACCACGATGGTGTAGGTAGCCGGCACACTATACAAAGGCTTTGAAACCCCTGCTGTATCTACCATTTCCAGGTTGGCCGCCTGTTCTCCTATAAGATTTGACATCAGCATGTAGGCCCTGTTAGAAATTGCTGTCATCTGCTTTTCATTCAGCCATGAAGACACACCTTTGGAATGATATTTTTCGAACAAGTGCACAAACACCGCATCCTGCCCCATGTATTTAGGATTAATATATTCATCGGTAAGCCAGTTCAGCAAAAACTTATACATGTCCGGCGAAGTTCTTGCCCGCAATAAAAGATAATCTGATTCTTTTATGATTGAATCCGGCGCAGGTGACACAACTTCCCTGAAGAACCTTTCGACCTTTGGTACAAAGAAAGGAGTGCGTATAATTCTTGCATCAGTAAAATCAATGCCATCCCAATAATGCTTCTTATAATATTGATAATTCTTCAGGGAGTCTTCCCGTGTCACCGGACTTGCGTTTTGCACCTGCGGTTCTTTCATGCTCTTGAGCAAAGCGGCGAGCATAGATTCCGGATGCTCTTCAATTATTTTAATGCGATAAGCAACCAATTCTTTATTGCGCTCGTTGTAATTGTTCTCATGTAAAGTACTGTCAGCTTTGGTCTTGGAAGCTCTAAAAGCTTCCATTTCTTTTTGTAGGCCTGTTCCCTTTTCTGCAACAAATTTTTGATATTGTTGAAAGAGTTTATTTTCTGCTGATCCCGTAACGGTTGTTTTATTTACAAGATCCGTTGTATCTGCAGTAACATTTATTAGCTGTTCTTTATCTACCAGGAAATCGAATAATTTATTTTTACCCGGAAAAACGATGGAATAAACGCCGGGCTCCAACTTTTCATTTTTTTGAAATACAGCCACACCTTTGCTGTTTACAAACGCGGAATCTTCTACGTTGATATTTTTTCCATAATAATAGGTAAGGTAGGAAAGGCCGTCTGTGTAATTGGGTGTTTTCAATGTTACTTTATAACCCTGTGCCGGTGAGGTTATTGAAATAGATAAGCAAAATAATACGTAGATAAAAATTTTCATTGACTATCGAATAGTTGACAAAAATATTCAAATTGAACACAACTTGGCTAATCGTTAAAATACTTAACATTTTTTGATGTTTAAATTGCAGCTTCCAAAATTTATTTTACCGCAGGGAAAGGAGAAGAATGAGCTTGCGCAGAGAAGGAAAATCTTTTACTACAGACAAAAAAATGAATGCTCAATGAACAAATAAAAAACGAATGAGTGATGAAAAGATGCTTAACTTAATTGAGCATTTTTTGCACAACGCTTGATTAAATTAAAACACAGAAGCAAACATTGCTGAATGAAATTTTGGGTTGAAGAATTTTTAATTATACTGAATTCAATTTAATTAAATTGGCAAATACGATTAAACCAAAGTGGCTGAATTCTTCCACTTCAAAAATGAAACTGAAAATAATGACAAAGAATAAAACCATCACGGTTAAAGGAACTGAAATCAGTATTTTTCAGAATAAACAATCTGATTATATTTCACTTACAGATATTGTAAGATTTAAAGATTTAGAAAGGACGGAAACCATTATCCAAAACTGGATAAGAAACAGAAATACGATTGAATTGTTAGGATTTTGGGAGCAATTGTACAATCCAGATTTTAAACACATCGAATTCGATGTGTTTAGAAAACAAGCCGGACTAAACAGTTTACTTTGAACCCCAAACAATGGATTGAAAGAACAAATGCAATTGGGATTATTTCTAAAGCAGGCAGATATGGCGGAACCTTCGCCCACAAAGACATTGCATTTGAATTTGCTTCCTGGATTTCTATTGAATTCAAACTGTACATCATCAAAGAATTTCAACGGCTTAAAGAAGATGAAAACGACCGCCTCAAATTAGAATGGAACCTGCAACGCACTTTGGGGAAAGTGAATTATCACATTCACACAGATGCCATCAAAGAAAAATTAATTCCGCCAACGCTTTCAAAAGATAAAATAAATTTTGTGTATGCCGACGAAGCCGATATGCTGAACATGGCTTTGTTTGGGATGACGGCAAAAAAATGGAGAGCTGCAAACTTAAAAGCAGAAGGAAACATTCGTGATGTCGCAACCATTGAGCAGTTGGTTGTTTTAAGCAATATGGAAAGCATCAATGCAGTTTTAATACACCAGGGATTACAACAAAGTGAACGGCTGCAACAACTCAACAATATTGCTATTACTCAAATGAAATCACTTATCAGTAACAGGCAAATAGCGAAACTGAAAAAGTAAATCTCATTCAACGAACTAAATAGAGTAAGTACTTAATAAACCTTCCTGGTTTTTTTCGCGAGCTGCCGCTTCAAGTATATTTGATGTATGCTGCTTTGTTGGGCTAACGAACAAGATGATCCGATAGCCATCGGATTTGAAATGCGCTCATTCAATTAATGAATCATGAACTATTTTTACTCATACTAAAATCAGGATGAAAAGAAAGAAAAAATTTGTGCTGGAAAATTTGCACGTTACCAACTATGCCGCTGAAGGAAAATCACTAGGACGTGTTGAGGGAAAAGTAATATTCGTGGAAGGCGCCGTGCCCGGCGATATAGCGGATGTTCTTATAAGCAAAAATAAAAAGGATTGGGCTGAAGGCAGGGTAACAACAATAAAAGAGCTTAGCAAAGAAAGAGTGGAGCCATTTTGCATCCACTTTGGTGTATGTGGCGGCTGCAAGTGGCAAATGCTACCTTACCATAAACAGCTTGAATATAAACAACAAGAGGCAGCCGATGCATTTAAAAGAATTGGCAAACTCGCCACTGTGCCGATGTTGCCCATCATAGGCTCAGAAAAAACCATCTACTACCGAAATAAACTCGAGTTTACATTTAGCAATAAAAAGTTTTTAACTCCTGCACAACTCCAGGAGCTTGGTGACGACACATGGCCAGGCGGTGCATTGGGCTATCATGTGTCCCGGCTATATGATAAAATTATTGACATATATGAATGCTGGCTGATGGATGACGTAAACAATGCCATAAGAAACACTATGCGTGTATTTGCTATTGAAAATAAATACAGCTATTACGATATTAAAGAACATACCGGCTGGTTAAGAAATATCATCATCCGAAATTGTGAAACGGGCGAACTAATGGTAAATCTTGTGTTTGCTCATGATGATGAAAAAGAACGAGAAAACATCTGTGATCATTTGTTGCAACAAGTTCCTTCCATCACCACATTATTATACACGATAAATTCAAAATGGAACGACAGCCTTTATGACCTGGAACCTGAAACCGTATATGGCAAAGGTTTTGTAATGGAAAAGCTTGAAGATTTTAACTTTAAAATTTCCCCTAAATCATTTTTTCAAACCAATACAAAACAAGCAGAAAAATTATACAACGTTGTAAAAGAATTTGCTGCGCTTACGGGAAATGAAATTATCTATGACTTATATTGTGGTACAGGCAGCATCGGTATTTTTTTGAGTAAAGGTGTAAAAAAAATCATTGGCGTTGATGTAATTGAAGACGCGATAAAAGATGCCTTGGAAAATGCAGTGCTTAATAATATAGCGCATGCCTCTTTTTTTTGCGGAGATGTTATTGAAATATGTAATGACGAATTTTTTAATCTTCATGGACGGCCGGATGTAATGATTGTTGACCCGCCAAGAGCTGGCCTGCATGCGAAGCTCATTGCTAAACTTATAGAAATCCGTTCTCCAAAAATTGTGTATGTTAGCTGCAACGTTGCGACACAAGCCCGCGATCTTCAACTGCTAAGCGAAATTTATGCTGTTGAAAAATTGCAGCCTGTTGATATGTTTCCGCATACGCACCATATTGAATGTGTAGCTGAGTTGAGATTGATTTAGCAAACAACTCAAAAAAATTACAGGTTTGAAAAGGAAAGCATTTATGCAGGCAATAAAACCCGAAATCAAATTTTTATTTAAAAAAAATAATTTTATAGATCATGTTTAAGCTAAACGGTAAAATAGCTGTTGTTACAGGTGGAGGCAGTGGCATAGGAAAAGCCGTTGCATTATTGTTTGCAGAGCAAGGTGCGGAAGTTCATATACTTGATTTAAATAAAGAAAATTGTTCCGCGATAGTAAATGAAATAACCCAGGCAATTGGAAAAGCGTTTGCCCATGCCTGTGATGTTACTTCACAAAAGGAAATAAATGAAATTTTCAGCGGTATCGCCAATGTTGATATACTCGTAAATAGTGCAGGCATATCGCATATAGGCGATATTGAAAGTACCACCGAAACAGACATGGACCGGCTCTATAATGTGAATGTAAAGGGCGTGTATAATTGTATGAAAGCCGCTATTACAAGTATGAAGGCAAACAAAAGAGGCGTAATTCTCAATCTCGCCTCTATAGCAAATAATATTGGCTTGCAGCAAAGGTTTGCTTATTCTATGAGTAAAGGTGCGGTGTATGCGATGACGCTCTCCGTAGCACGGGATTATATACATGAAGGCATCAGGTGTAATTGTATTTCTCCTGCAAGAGTGCACACGCCTTTTGTGGATGATTTTATCAAAAAAAATTATCCGGGTAAAGAAGACGAAATGTTCGAAAAATTATCAAAAAGCCAGCCGATAGGCAGAATGGGTACACCCCGCGAAATTGCAAATCTGATTCTATTTTTATGTTCAGATGAAGCATCTTTTATTACCGGTTGCGATTATCCTATTGATGGAGGTTTTATTAAACTAAATACTTAACCCGTAAAAAATAGCAGCATGAAATTAATACGCTTTGGTGAAATAAATAATGAAAAAACCGGTGTCATTTTAAAGAATGAATATGTCGACACCTCATCTTTTGGTGAAGATTATGACGAGCGATTTTTTGGTACTGGCGGATTAAAAAGATTAGAAGAATTTTTAGAATCTATTGGTGACAAGCTTCCTAAAATACCGGCTGGCGCAAGGCTTGGGAGCCCAGTTGCACGCCCATCAAAAATTATTTGCATCGGCCTAAACTACGCAGACCATGCAAAAGAAACAATGGCAAGCACACCAACGGAACCAATTATTTTTTTTAAATCAACCTCTGCTCTTGTGGGCCCTTTTGACGATGTAATAATTCCTAAAAATTCATACAAGACAGATTGGGAAGTGGAGCTTGCAGTAGTGATAGAAAAAAAAGTTTCCTATGCGGATGAAGCGGAAGCAATTGATGCCGTAGCAGGTTATTGCCTGCACAACGATCTCAGCGAACGGGCATTCCAGATTGAACGCTTAGGCCAATGGGTGAAAGGCAAAAGCTGTGATACTTTTGCACCACTCGGCCCCTTCCTTGCTACGAAAGACGAAATTGCTGACGTGAATAATCTTCGTATATGGCTGTCCGTTAATGGCAAAAAAATGCAGGATAGCAATACTTCAAACCTTATCTTCAAAATTCCTTTCATCGTTTCCTATCTAAGCCAGTTCATGACATTGTTGCCCGGCGATGTTATCTCTACGGGAACACCAGCCGGTGTGGGTCTTGGAATGGATCCACAGGTATATCTGAAGGATGGAGAGGTGATGGAGTTAGGAATTGATGGACTTGGAACCTCAAAGCAATATGTAAAGAAATATGTGAAAAGTTAGCGGGCTACCGAACCTTAATTGTTTATCAATAGCTGGTTTTGGATAATTAATTTTTTAGCAATGTAGAAAGAATTATACAAAACGTTCCTATGAAACGAGTGCGCTTTTGTTTTCTGTATTACCCACAAAATGTTCCTATGGAACATAAAAAAGATTATAAAAAAAGATTAGAAAAATGTCCCAAAACTGAAAATCGGATCATTGATATTTTCTCGTGTTAGTGAAGAGTTATGTTCCATAGGAACATTTTGTGGTAAGAATCACAAACTTGAACAATCGTTCCATCGGAACGTTTTGTGCGATTGCATCTTTTTTTTCTTAAATTACCAGTGAAATATTTTAGTACAAAAAGGATTGCAAAATATATCCCGAAGGAAAAGTCAGTATCTAAAATATTTCTTAACGATTGTTTTCTTACAAATGAAATTCAGATCAATGAAAAAAATTAAATCTCTTTTCATCTCAGGCATTTTATCCTTAGTAAGCCTTGGAGCATCATCACAAAAAGTAGGAATTTTTGATGGGCATACCGATATTGGAACGAATGTAAAGCCCGGTGCAGCAACCTTTATCCCGCAGACGGGGCAATATGTAATTTCCGGCTCAGGTGATAACATCTGGGGCGATCATGACGAATTTCAATTTGTTTGGAAAAAGATGAAAGGTGATTTTATACTTTATACAAAAGCTGAGTTCCTTGGTGGCTGGGTAAATTATCATCGTAAAGTAGGTTGGATGGTACGAAAGACGCTTGATGGAAATTCGCCGCATGTAAATGCAGTAGTGCATGGTGACGGTTTAACGTCATTACAATTCAGACGAACAGCTGGCGCACAAACAGAAGAAATTAAATCAAAACTTACCAAGGCAAATATTATCCAATTAGAAAGAAAGGGTAATACCTATACCATGAGAGCTGCAGTATATGGAGAGCCTTTTGTAGTTCAGCAGGTTGATGATATTGATCTTGGCGATGACGTATATGTCGGTTTGTTTGTTGGCTCGCATAATGCAGATGTAACAGAGACGGGCGTTTTCAGGGACGTACGTATAACTGTCCCTTTTAATGGTGTTGCAGATAACACAACGCAAATGAAATTAGGAAGTAATCTTGAGCTGTTGGATGTTGCCTCCGGTGATCGTGAAATAATCTATAGTGTGCCATACTCAATACAAGCACCTAACTGGATGGTTGATGGAAAGAGCCTCATCTTCAACGGCAGCGATGGCCTTATTTATAATTTCGACCTGGCAACAAGAAAACCTAAAGTTGTAAATACAGGCAGTGTAAAATCAAATAATAATGATCATGTAATTTCTTTTGATGGAAAAATGCTCGGGCTTAGCAGTAATGTAAAAGATTTAGGTGGATCCATTATTTATACCGTGCCGATAACGGGAGGAACGCCGAAACAAATTACGTCCAAAGGCCCGTCGTACCTGCATGGCTGGTCGCCCGACGGAAAGAGTATTGTTTTTTGCGGAGAAAGAAATGGAGAATTTGATGTGTATAAAATACCATCTGAAGGCGGGCCCGAAGTAAAATTAACTGATACAAAAGGCCTCGACGATGGCCCTGAATATTCACCCGATGGAAAGTATATTTATTTTAATTCTGTGCGCTCAGGCTCCATGCAGATATGGCGAATGAAGCCCGATGGAAGTGGCCAGGAGCAGGTAACAAACGATAATTTTAATAATTGGTTTGCACACATTTCTCCTGACGGAAAAAGCATGGTCTTTATCTCTTTTATGAAAGATGAAGTAGTTCCCGGAATGCACCCTCCGTATAAGCATGTTTACATTCGTTTGTTGCCAATATCCGGGGAAGGCACGCCAAAAGTGTTAGCTTATTTTTATGGCGGGCAGGGTTCTATTAATACACCGTCGTGGTCGCCGGATAGTAAGAAGGTTGCATTTATCAGCAATTCAGATATGGGAACTTCGCCTGCGGGAAAATAGAAAGGGATAATAAAAACCAGCATGTCTACATATTGCTC
>JBBPZF010000921.1:0-5148 GCA_038199105.1 Chitinophagales bacterium
ATTTTCTGCATTCAGGCTATTGGAAAGCGCAATAAGTTTTTCGGCAACAGTATCGTTTGAAGAATCCATTTTAATATTTGTCTAAAACACCTAAACCAAATAACGCAAAATCATATTTTACAGGGTCTGCTTTATCAAATGCCTGTAACTCTTTTGTTAGCTCAAGAGCTGCCGGCCAATCAACCTGTTTTCTTTTCAATAAATTAAATTGTCTTGCAACCCTTGCTACATGTACATCTACGGGGCAGATTAAATCCGCCGGTGATATTTTTTTCCAAATTCCAAAATCAACACCTTTTCCATCATTTCTCACCATCCATCGAAGGAACATGTTTAATCGTTTGCAACTGGAATTTTTTCCCGGTGTGGCAACGTGTTTTTTTGTTCTTTGTGGCACATCTTCCAGTGAAAAAAAATATGAGTGAAAATAATTTAATGCCGCTTCTATTTTATTGGCCTGCAAGAGTGTTTGTTTGTTCAGAAATGCATTTTCAAGGCTATCGTTTTTTGAATAGTGAAATTTAAAAAAGGAAATAAAGTAAAGGAGATCAGTATCATTAAAAGTGCGGTGGCAGAAGCTTATAAATTTTTTGAGATCATGTTCCTGGTGATTAATACAAAAATCATAAGGAGCATTATCCATTAATTGCATAAGCTTTTTGCAATTATTTATAATCGTTTTTCTAATACCCCAGGCAAATGTAGCGGCAAAAAAACCTGAAATTTCTTTATCTTGTTTTTTTGAAAATAAATGCGGGATGCTAACAGGATCGTCTTTAATGAATGCCGGATTATTAAACTGGATTACTTTTTTATCAAGAAAAGATTTTAGGCTTTGGCTATCAGTAATCTTTTTATTCATTCAACTAAGCTTCTAACATTCCATGTCGTCATTTATTATTTATTGCCAGGTTTTCAATTTCTTTCTGATATACGCATTGCTCCTTTTTTCATGCGCTACGCCAATGATGAAAATTGTATTTTCAGAAAAAACGTAAAAGATTTTATAAGGGAATTTTTTTATAATGATTCTCCTTACCCCTGGAATGATAATTCTATATGCATTGGGAGCCTCTAAAATTTTATCCGTCGCTTCTTCAAAGTGTTTAAAAAACTTCTTTCCTAAGCCCGGCTTTGCATTCTCATACCAATCAATAGCTTCTTCTAAATCAATCCAGGCAATTGGCTTTACCAAAATTTCAAAAGCCATATCGCTCTTGAATTTTCTTTTTTAATTCCCCCCAACTCATTCCCTCGTTGAGACTTTGATTATGTAATTGTAATCGCTCTTCTGCAAAAGCAATTTCTTTCTGTGTTACTGGCAACAGGTCATCATCAATGCGATCCCATAGTGCCTCCACTAACTCCAATTTTTCATCAACAGGCAAGTTCATGAGTTCTTCTTTATTGTAGGCCATTTTTTTCTTTTTTACAATTTACAAAAAATATTTACCCAATTGCCATTTGCAAATCTTCAATTAAATCATCAGCATCTTCTATACCCACACTTAATCTTATTAAAGAATCCACCAATCCGGTCTTTAATCTTTCTTCTAAGGGGATACTTGCGTGCGTCATGCTTGCCGGGTGTCCGATCAGGCTTTCAACTCCGCCGAGGCTTTCAGCCAGTGAAAAAAGTTTCGTGTTGGAAAGCACTTTCATTGCGGCTTCTATACTATCGTCTTTCAACGTAAAACTCATCATTCCACCAAAGCCACGCATTTGTTTTTTTGCAATTGCATGGTTAGGATGATCTTCCAGGCCGCACCAAAATACTTTATCAACTTTAGGATTTGTTTTAAGCCACAGAGCAATTCGTTCACCGTTCTCACAATGCCTTTGCATTCGCACGTGCAAGGTCTTTAATCCTCTTAGAACGAGGAAACAATCCTGTGGGCCTGGCACTGCACCTGTGCTGTTCTGTATAAAGGCTAACCTTTCATTTAATGATGCATCGTTCATGATTAGGCAACCATGAACAACATCACTATGCCCTCCTAAATATTTTGTAGCAGAATGCAAAACAATGTCAGCTCCCTGGTTTAAAGGATTTTGTAAATAAGGAGATGCAAATGTATTATCAACACATACAATTATTCCATGCGCTTTTGCTATCGTGGAAACGGCCTCTATATCAGTAATGTTCATCATCGGGTTAGTCGGCGTTTCTGTCCAGATGAGTTTTGTGTTCTTATTTATATACTTATTAATTTCAGAAGCATCCTGCATATTGATGAAGTGAAATTTAAGGCCGTACTTTTCAAAAATTTTTGTAAACATTCTATAGGTGCCGCCATACATATCATTGGCGGCTATCACTTCGTCTCCCGGGTTTAAAAGTTTGATGACCGCATCAGTTGCGGCTGAGCCACTGGCAAAGCATAAGCCGTACTTGCCATTCTCAATAGCTGCCAGTGCATTTTGCAACGCATGCCTGGTAGGGTTTTGCGTTCTTGCATATTCATATCCCTTGTGATTTCCGGGACTATCCTGTACATAGGTAGAGGTTTGATAAATGGGCGTCATGATGGCGCCGGTAGAAGGATCCGGTTCTACGCCGGCGTGAATTAATTTAGTTGCGAGTTTCAAATGATTTAGATTTTTCCGAAGTTTCATGTAAATGAAAGCGCGGATGAGTTAATGATTAATATTAAGATGCTTTTTTAAGCAAGTGTATAAACTTTTGATTTTTATGAGATAACTATTTAAAATTCTATCGGCAATGTAACCTTTACATCATCCCAAAACATATCCATGTCGGCACCTTTTGTTGTCTTATCAAAAACAATTGTCATTGTTTCTGTTACAGGATTTTTAATAACAGGCAGGTCTACACGAAAAATGTCTTTCGATTGTTCATACTTAAAGTTTCCCCAAATATCTGTTTCTTTATTAATGATAAATGTCCATTTATCCGTGTAAGGAACTGCATACACTGTGTAACGCCCCTTTTTAATTTTCTTGCCATTTATTTTTACATCTTTAAAAAATTCCATCTCTGTAGCTTCATTTGCACCAAGTCTCCATACGTTTCCGTACTCCTGCAGCTCCCCAAAAACCTTACGTCCATTTAGCTGGGGCCTGCTATAAATAATGCGCATAACAAGTGGTTCTGTTACCTTATCCTGTATTTTAAGTATCGGATAATTAGAAGGATAGTAACTCATATCCATTGGTGATTTGTCGAGCGGCGGAAGTTGCGAGGGATTCATTTGTGCCGATACGGACATTGAAATAAATAATACAAAAACTGCAAATAATTTTTTCATAATCTTCATAATTTACAAATATAGATGGATTTAATCAGGCAGAAGGTTGCTTAGACTGCTGGCCGCAAATTTCTTTATTTCGGGAAAAAATGCTTCATAACATGTTTTGAGTTCATCATAATGTTGGTTGAATAATGTATATGCAATAGCAGACTCATTAAGGTAAGCTGCCCTGTAAGCAAGCCCTTCAAAGCTTTTTCTTATCCCATCTTTCAAGCGATAATTATACAACCAGTTTTGTGTTTTCATGTAGGGAAACATTCGCTGAAAGCGGGCAGGGAATAACTCAAAATCTTTTTCCAGTAAAGTATAAACCCTTATTGTAAAATTTTCAAGGCCATCGTGCTTAATATATTGGAGAGCATCGCATGCAAGAAAGTGATCATAGACTACATCAACAAATGCCCCGGAATACAAACGATATTGCGCATGGAAAATTTTTTTCGCCCGGCTTGTTGCGGGGTGAAAATCGGTAAACTCATCTATTAGCCTGTGCAATTGAATTCCTTTTTGGATGGTTTCAGGATAATTAAACTTTGTTTTTCCTTTTACAAAATCGCTAATCATGTTGCCGGTAAGAATGCCTGGTTCCTGGAAAGAAAGATATGCATGAGCTAAATAGTTCATGCCCAAAAATAATGTCAATTGACTGCAAAGAATTTTCTTTAATTAAAAAAAATAATATTGGCATATAATTTTCTATATAATTTTTATCGATAATTAAAACAAATATTTATGTCAGATACAAGAAATATATCGCAGCCATCGCAGGGAAGTGAAGAGTTAGGTTCGGAAACCAGCACGTCACGCAATACTCCAAGTCCGTCCGCCGGAACAGATACGCAACTGCATATTGCAGCGAAAGCGGGAAAGAAACATAAAAACGACGAGGAGGTAAATGATGATGAAAAGACTATAAATAATAGTGTGGGAAGTGCAGATTTTTTAACAGCTACTGAAACCGATGAATAATACATTCTTATCTCTAACTTAAGCAGGCTCCGTAAGCCTGCTTTTTTTTTATATAAAGTTTTTTGTAGAATTATTTCCTCAACCTGTGCTTCAGTTTCTCTATGCAAACAATCTTAAGATCTCCGGAACTTTTTTCAAAAATAGAAACCTGTTAATTAAATTTTTCAAACTTTCTTTTCTCAACTGATAAAAAACTAAAATGAGTGCCACTGACATTGACGTTCCAAAATTTTCAAAAAGAAAATTAAGGAGTATTGTAAAAGACGAGGAGAAAACAGCAAGAGCTGCAAACCTGGTTTACGTTACAGATAAAGAGCCAGGCATTGAAAGAAAAAAGAAAGGGAAAAAATTTGAATATTATTTCGATGGAAAGTTGATCAAGGATGATGAAGAACTATTAAGGATAAAACACCTTGTTCTTCCACCAGCATGGACCAATGTATGGATTTGTAAAAAAGAAAATGGCCACTTGCAGGCAACGGGTTATGATACAAAAAACAGGAAGCAATATAAATATCATCCACACTGGAATTCACTGCGTAATCACACAAAATATTACCGGCTTATAGATTTTGGGAAAGTGCTTCCGGATGTGAGAAAGCAGCTTGAAAAAGACTTGAAGAAAGACGGCTTGCCGCTTAATAAAGTATTGGCCGCAGTAGTTGCTTTAATGGAACGCACGAATATAAGAGTGGGAAATAGCTTTTATGAAAAAGCGTATGGCTCGTATGGCCTTACAACTTTAAAAGACAAGCATGTAAAATTTAATGGAAATGCGTTAAGCTTTGATTTTGTTGGAAAGAAAGGAGTTAGTCATAGCATTCAATTGAAAAATAAAAAGCTTGCTGCCGTTATAAAAAAATGCCGGGATGTACCCGGCAAAGAATTGTTCCAGTTTTATGATGAA
>JBBPZF010000922.1:0-6568 GCA_038199105.1 Chitinophagales bacterium
AAACTTTGACCGGCAGTACCTTCGAATTTAAAGTGAATGGTATCTTCCGGCAAACCTTCTGCTTTATACTTTTTAGTTATTTCATTTGACAGAATCGATCCGGTTGCGCGGTCAGTGTTTTTAATATTAAAGAATGCCTTCACTTTTTCCCCATGATCAATGGCGGGCCCTGCAGCCTTCAATAACTGCCAATCGAGTACATCGCTTAGTCCATGATCTTGCTCTTCTGTTTTGTACAAACCAATGAATTTGGTTGCCGGCTCTTTGTATAATATTGAGGAAATATCAAGATTCCTAAACTTCCAGTGATCAACACTTTCTCTTTTTTCCAGGAAATCTACCTGCCCTACCATTTCGTTCACAGTTCTGAAACCCAGGTCAGCCATGATCTCCCTTAACTCATGTGTTATGTATTTAAAGAAATTTACTACATGATCAGCATCACCTGTAAAGCGTGAACGCAATTCCGGATCTTGTGTGGCGACTCCGACAGGGCAGGTATTCAGATGGCACTTTCGCATCATAATACAACCTTCCACAATAAGGGCTGCGGTGGCAACGCCCCACTCTTCCGCTCCAAGTAGGGTAGCAATTGCAACATCACGCCCTGTTTTCAGTTGCCCGTCTGTTTGTACAACTACGCGGCTCCTGAGTTTATTTTTCACCAGTGTCTGGTGTGTTTCTGCAAGGCCAAGCTCCCACGGCAAACCGGCATGTTTTATAGAGCTTATGGGCGAGGCGCCGGTGCCCCCGTCGTGCCCGGAAATCAGTATCACATCGGCTTTAGCTTTTGTGACGCCTGCAGCTATGGTACCCACACCTGCTTTTGAAACCAATTTTACATTTATTCTTGCCTGGCGATTAGCATTTTTCAGGTCAAATATTAATTGGGCGAGATCTTCTATTGAATAAATATCATGGTGTGGAGGCGGGGATATTAATCCAACGCCGGGAGTCGCATGCCGGACTCTGCCGATCCAATCGTCAACCTTGTGACCCGGTAGTTGTCCGCCTTCACCTGGCTTTGCCCCTTGCGCCATCTTTATCTGCAATTCATCTGCTTCGGTTAAATATTGGCTGGTAACACCGAACCTGGCGGAAGCAACCTGCTTTATAGCACTGCGCATGGAATCTCCATTAGGCAAAGGTTCATATCTTATTGAATCTTCGCCGCCTTCGCCGGTATTGCTTTTTCCGCCAAGGCGGTTCATTGCAACTGCCAGTGTAGTGTGTGCTTCCCACGAGATGGAACCAAAAGACATAGCACCTGTAGCAAATCTCTTATAAATATTTTCTGCAGGTTCTACTTCATCAATAGATATAGAAGGACGAATATGCTTGAACTGCATCAGGCTTCTAAGCGTTGCTGCTTTCTCACTTTGATCATTTACCAGTTTTGAATATTTTTTGAAAGTGCCGTAATCATTCATCTTCGTGGCATGCTGCAGCAGGTGAATAGTTTGCGGATTGAATAGATGAAATTCTCCTTTACGCTTCCATTTATAAATACCACCAACAGTAAGGCGGTCGAGCGGAATGTTCTTTTTATTAAAAGCAAAGAAATGTTTTAGCAAAGTTTCTTTGGCAATTTCATCGAGCCCCATCCCTTCAATACGGGAAGTTGCGCCGGTAAAATATTTATCTACCACAGATTTGTTGATGCCTATTATTTCAAAGATCTGAGCACCCTGGTAGGATTGTAATGTGGAGATACCCATTTTAGAGAAGACCTTAAGAAGGCCATCATTTACAGCCTTTATATAATTCTTTTTTAGTTGGCTGACTTCCAGGTCTGTCTGCATTTTGCCAGTTAGCTTGAGATCGCGTATGGTAGATAAGGCCAGGTAGGGATTGATAGCAGTGGCACCAAACCCTATCAGGCAGGCAAAATGATGAACTTCCCAAACATCACCTGCTTCAATTACCAATCCTACTTTACCACGTAATCCTTTGCGAATAAGGTGATGATGAACAGCGGCAATTGCTAACAAAGAAGGAATAGCTGCATGTTCTGAATCTATTGCTCTGTCAGATATTATTAATACTTCAAAACCATCTTCCACAGCATCTGTTGCATACCGGCAAAGCCTTTCAATACCTTTTTGCAAAGAGCCGGGCTTTCCATCTGCAATAAAATAAGACTGCAATGTATGCGCCTGGAAAATACCCGTATCAATACTCCTGATTTTTTCCAATTCGCGATTAGAAAGTACCGGATGTTTTAACGCGAGGCTGTGGCAGGCCAGCGGATCCTCTTCCAATAAATTACCATTGTTTCCAACAAATGTTACAAGGGACATTACCAACCTTTCTCTTATGGGGTCAATAGGCGGATTGGTAACTTGTGCAAACAACTGTTTAAAGTAGCTGCTCAAATGCTGCGGCTGATCGCTGAGTATTGCTAATGGAACATCATTACCCATGGAGCCTGTTGGCTCTTTGCCGTCCAGCGCCATAGGCATAATCAATACATCGAGGTCTTCTGTGGTATAGCCAAATGTTTTTTGATATTGAAATACCTGGTCATGCTCCAAATGAGTAAACATTACGCGTGGTTCCGGCAGTTCTTCTAACCGTATTTTATATTTGTTAAGCCACTCGCTATAGGGACTTTCGGAACAAATTTTTTGTTTGATTTCTTCGTCGCTTATAATGCGGCCTTCTTCCAAATCTACCACAAACATTTTTCCGGGTTGCAGCCTGCCTTTTTCTTTAATAAGGCTGGGATCTATTGGCAGCACGCCTGTTTCTGAAGCCATGATTACCCTGTCGTCCGTAGTAACACAATATCTTGACGGCCGCAAACCATTTCTATCCAATGTAGCACCTATTAATTTTCCATCGGTAAATGAAATAGAAGCGGGTCCATCCCAGGGTTCCATAAATGCGGAATGAAATTCATAGAAAGCTTTTTTCACCGGATCCATTTTATCATTACCATCCCACGCCTCCGGAATCAACATCATCATTACATGCGGAAGTGACCTTCCACACAACATAAGCAACTCGATAATATTATCAAGACTGGCTGAATCCGATTGTCCCTCTTCAACCACGGGAAGAAGCATATCCATTTCCTCTTTACTGAAATATTTAGAGATAAATCCTCTTTCACTGGTGCGAAGCCAGTTTAAATTTCCTTGCAAAGTATTGATCTCACCGTTGTGCGCTATATATCTAAATGGCTGCGCCAATCTCCAGGAAGGAAATGTATTTGTCGCAAAGCGAGAATGGATCAATCCAAATGCGGAAACAACCTTCTTATTATTAAGATCGGGGAAATAGCTGCGAACCTGCATACTGGTAAGCTGGCCTTTATAGATAACTGTTTTATAAGAAAGCGAAGGAATGTAAAATCCGATTGAATCTTTCCGAACCGTATTATGAATGGTTTGCGTTGAGTAATTTCTTAAAACAAATAATTTTCGTTCAAACTCATCAGGATTGCTAAGATGATCAGGACAGGCAATAAATACCTGCTCCATCTCCGGCTCTACTGATAAAGCAGTTTCGCCGATATCATGTGTGTTTACGGGTATTTTACGATAACCAATTATTTCCAGTCCAAGTGTTTCGGCAGATCGGTTGAAAATATCGCGGCACTCCTCTCTTAAACGTATTTCTTTTGGAAAGAATAATACACCCACGCCATATTTACTATATGCTGGCAAATGAATACCAAGCTTTATACATTCATCAAAGAAAAATTCATGCGGGGTTTGAATTAGAATGCCTGCTCCATCCCCCGTGTTATTTTCACAACCGCAAGCGCCGCGATGTTCCATATTTTCCAAAATGGTTAACGCATCAGAAACAATCTGGTGGCTTTTGTTGCTCTTGATATTTGCAACAAAGCCTATCCCACATGCATCATGCTCAAATTCAGGAGAGTACAAACCTTTGTTATCCATATTTATACATAATTGTATTATCCAAAATAATATTTGTGAATTAAGGCATACGCTCTAACTACATAAGAATCTTATCAATAATCGTTATATAGTTATTCAGTGAAATGGATTTATATCTGTGTTCTTCCCGCTGCCTTGTTATGAAAACTCTACACGCATCCTTCCGAAATTATCTTTATTAGCTTTACTTATAAAATTTATTATACAAACATTTTACAATGCGTAACCATGTAAGTTTTCCCTGGAAGTCTTTCTGGTAACGAGTTACACGGGAAACTAATTACAATGCCCAAACCTTATTGAGCCATTACCACTATTGGCGGCTACTATATTGAGGTATTATTTTGAGTGAATTCTGCCGCAGGAGCAGCTAACACCTACAATCGTCATAGTGAGCAATCAAAGTTTATTACCTTCATCCCGGTGATAAATACTCCTTTACATATTCTTAAAACTATTTTTGGTTACGATGCCTTTAGACTAAACCAGGAGGAAATTATTCAACATGTATTGAATAAAGAAGACGCCGTAGTGCTGATGCCCACGGGTGGTGGCAAAAGCCTTTGCTACCAGGTGCCCGCGCTATGTATGGAAGGTGTAACCATTGTAGTGAGCCCGCTGATTGCATTAATGAAAGACCAGGTGGATGCACTGGTGGTAAGTGGAATAAAAGCTGCATTCTTGAACAGCACTCAGGACAATTCTGAACAGGCCGGGATTATTGAGCAATTAAAAAATAATAAATTAAAACTATTGTACCTGGCTCCAGAAAGATTAATGGGGAATGACAGCCGGTTTATCCAGTTTCTAAAACAGATAAAAGTTTCTCTACTTGCGATAGACGAAGCGCATTGTATCTCTCAATGGGGGCACGACTTCCGGCCGGAATATTTAATATTGGGCCAAATGAAACAGGCAATTCCGGAGATACCCGTGATTGCCCTGACGGCTACAGCTGATGACCTCACTAAAAATGACATCATTCAAAAACTAAATTTTAAGCGCTATAAAGTTTTTGAAAGCAGTTTCAACCGGCCGAATATTTATTATTATATAAAACCCAAAAGAAATTATTATGCTGAGCTGGTTGATTATCTGAAGCAACATAAAGAAGACAGTGGTATTATTTATTGCCTGAGCAGGGCTTCAACCGATAAGCTTGCGGCAGACCTTAAGGATGATGGTTTTATTGCAGAAGCTTACCATGCCGGCCTGGAGAGAAACGTAAGAGAAGAAAGACAAAATAACTTTTTGAAAGATGATGTAAAGATTATAGTGGCTACCATTGCTTTTGGAATGGGCATAAATAAGAGCAACGTACGTTTTGTGATACACGTGGATATGCCTAAGAACATTGAGGGCTATTACCAGGAAACGGGCAGAGCCGGGCGGGATGGCCTGCACAGTGAAGCAATATTGTTTTACAGCCTGGCAGATGTAATGAAATTGAAAAGATTTGCTGAGGTGGAAGGTAATGAAGCCCAAACAAAGATCATGCTGGAGAAGCTTGATAAAATGCGAAGCCTTTGTGAAACTAAAACATGCAGGCGAAGATTTTTGCTAAACTATTTTGGTGAAAAGGCTGATAAATATTGTGGCAGTTGCGATGTATGTCTTAACAAGCCTGACCTGAAAGACGCTACAGTGGTAGCGCAAAAAATATTGAGTACTGTGGCCAGGCTTAAAGAAGCATTTGGCATGCGCTACGTAATTGACATTTTAACCGGAAGCAATAATGCAAAAATCAGAAATGAACACAAGCAACTTTCAGTGTATGGAATAGGAAAAGATATAGCAAAAGAAGAATGGTTCTATTATACGAAAGACCTGGTTTATTTTGAATACCTGCAAGTCTCTGAAGGGCAGTATCCCGTGCTTAAACTAACACAAAAAGCGAAAGATGTTTTATATAAAAAGGAACCGGTCTATCTATCCTCCCCTGTACAAACGGTAATTGCGAAGGAGCCGGTGATCTACCAGCAACATTCTTACGAAAAAGACTTGTTTGAAATCTTAAAGCGGCTTCGAAATGAAATTTCCCATACAGAAAATGTTCCTGCTTATGTAATTTTCAGTGACAGTACTTTACTGGACTTAGCTACGTATCTTCCTTTGGTTCACAAAGATCTTTCTAAAATTTCCGGCTTCGGAGCATTTAAAATTGAAAAATACGGCCCACGTTTTTTACATGCGATACAAGAGTTTTGTAATAAAAACTCACTTAAAACCAGGATACAACTAAAGCAGCCAAAAAGAGAAAGAAAACAAACATCTTCTCAAAAACCGGTGAAGGCAAGTGAAACCCAAAAGCTAAGTTTTAATATGTATAAAGAAGGCAACACGTTTTCTGAAATTGCAGCCGCGAGAAATTTTTCAACACAGACAATTGAAAATCACTTAAGTTTTTACGTTGGCATAGGCGAATTATCAATTGATGAAATGGTAAATAAAGAAAAACAATCTGCCATTACAAAAGCCGCAAAATTGCTGGGTTTCAACAGCTTGAAAATATTAAAAGAGAATTTACCAAGTGAAATAAGTTATAGTGATATAAGAATGGTACTCGCCTCTTTAAAAGACAGTAACGAATAATTGAGAATAATAAAGTGCATTCGTCAAGACATAAAAAACCCGGGGTTAATCAGGCCCCGGGTTAA
>JBBPZF010000923.1:0-2886 GCA_038199105.1 Chitinophagales bacterium
ATAGTTGTATTTTTAACAACTAAGTTACTCATAGCACATCAAAATATTAATTAGCCAGTAATCGCGTTTGACGCAGATGATACGCTTTGGGTAAATGAACCTTACTTCCAGGAAACAGAAAAAAAATTTTGTGAGCTATTGGAAGACTATCTGCCGCAACATACTTCTGCACAAGAACTTTTTAAAACAGAAATACAAAATCTTGCACTTTATGGCTATGGCGTAAAAGGCTTTATGCTTAGCATGATTGAAACTGCATTAAGAATTACCAATAAAACGCTCAACCCCGATGTAATAGAAAAAATCATTCAATATGGTAAAGAACTTTTAGATAAGCCTATTGAAATGCTGGACGGAGTGGAAGATGTGTTGAAATCGCTTTCAGGGCATTACCGGCTTGTTGTTGCGACCAAAGGTGACCTTCTTGACCAGGAAAGAAAATTAAGAAAATCGGGCATTGAACACTATTTTCATCACACAGAAATTATGAGTGATAAAAAAGAAAGCGATTATTTAAAACTCATCAGGCATCTCGATATTGAGCCAGCACAGTTTATGATGATCGGGAATTCAATAAAGTCGGACGTGCTACCTGTATTGGCTGTTGGCGGGCATGGTGTACACGTTCCCTACCATACTACCTGGGCACACGAACACGTAGAGCACAATTTGGAACACGAAAATTTTAAACAAATAAGTTCTATCTCCGAAATAATTCCTTGCTTAATGGATGAGCCGGCGTAAGTTATTACCAAAAGTTGAACTGCATCTTCACCTTGATGAGCTTTGAGATTATCGTAAAAAGATCTAATTAAAAACAACCGCTACATCTATGCTTTTATAGATAGCTACAAAATGAAGAATGGTACCGGCAAGTACAAAGCAATGCCAGATGTTGTGCGCATGTTTCCTGTTTTCCAGCACATAGAAAATCACACCGGTTGTGTAACACAAGCCGCCGCCAATAATCCAGTAAAATATTGCCGATGGCATCGTAGCGCTTAAAGGCTTTATTACAAATACGAGCATCCAACCGAGCGCCACGTACAACGTTACCGATAGCCATTCATACCTGCCGGTATAAAAAAGTTTTAGCACCACTCCGGCAAAGATTATTGACCATTGTATGGTTAGAAACATCGCGGCAGTTTTCTCAGGAAGGTAATGCAGAATTATCGGCGTGTATGTACCGCCTATAAGAAAAAAGATACTTACATGATCAACGATGTTGGCACGTCTTTTCAGCCTTGGATTTGTGATCGAATGATATATAGTTGAAGAAAGATAAACGAATAACATACCGAACGAAAATATGCCTACGCCCCAAATCATCAGAGTATCCTGGCGTTGCGTTGCTTTTGTTATTAAAAAAGGCATCGCTATTAAAACCAGCAACATCCCAAATCCATGAGAAATGGCATTCAATTTTTCTTCCAAACCGGTCTGAGCCCTATAGGCCATTTAAAAGAGTTTTAAGTAGCGGATTAATAAGTAAATAACAGAGGCTATACCCTATTCGCATATTACGTACCATCTTATTCAAATACAAAAGAAAAAAACATTTTACAGAAAATTTTACATTTTTTGAAAAGATTTCATGGTGCTCAAAGCCCGTTTCCATTTAATACGCTTTATAAAATATAAATGCCTATGAACTTTAAACTACGCCTCAAAAAGCTTACAAATTTTTTAAATCTTTATTAATTTTAAAGAGAGGCAACCTTTGGTATTTATAATGCGATTAAAATTCTGTAAAGCTTTTCAATTTGCTGACTGCAAAAGAATTAATACAACATATAGGAGGCTGTAGCCTCAATAACCGGGAAAGTCAAAAAATCTATCAAACTTTCTATGGTTATGCTATTTCTATATGCTCACGCTATACAAATAAGCACGAGGACGCTGTAGAGATATTAAATGACGGCTTTCTGAAAATATTTAAGGAGATACACCGCTTTACCCCCGCCTATACTAATGTTGCAAGTTCCTTTAAAGGATGGCTGGCAAAAATTATGATATACACAGCGATTGACTACAACCGAAGATATCACCGCCAGGAACTAATGACATTTCTCAATGGAAAAGTGATAGACATGCCTTCTGTGTATGAAAGTGCTTTGGATAAAATATCTTATCAAGAAATTATCCAGGCTGTACAAAATTTGTCGCCGGGTTACCGCACCATTTTTAACCTTTTTGTAATTGAAGGTTTCACGCATGAAGAGATAGGGAAAAAGCTAAAAATCAGTGTTGGTACGTCAAAATCAAATCTTTCAAAAGCGAAAAGACATTTACAGAAAAATTTATTTCATCATTACACACCTACTATACGGAAAAATGTCATTTGATAAACTATATAAAAAAGTTCAGGAAGCGGCGGATCAGTATAACCCTGTCCACAACGAAGACTCGTGGCTTAAGATGGAGACATTACTCAATGAACACATGCCTCAAAATAAAGAGGTCAAAAGAAAGCTGCCACTGGCGTGGATTTTGGCATTATTACTAATTGTCGGCGGAGGTGTTGTAATACTTGCCGTGCATTCATGGAACAATAGAAAGATAGACAGCCCGGTTGCGAATATTGTAAAAACAATTTCCACGAAAAGCAATGATAAAAGCAGTAACTCAAACTCAAACTCAAACTCAAACTCAAACTCAAACTCAAATTCAAATTCAAAAAAAATAACAGCGGTCCAAACAAATAAAAACCTGAGTCAAAAGGAAATAACTCCGGCCAACAATTTCAGAACCCCTGACCTCTACGATTTAGAGCAAATCATAAAAAACCTACAATCCTTTATTGTCAATGCATTGGGAATAATTACATTGGGGAATCAAAGATTTCATTACGGAATTTAAAATGATACCAAAATGGAAGAAAAC
>JBBPZF010000924.1:0-9400 GCA_038199105.1 Chitinophagales bacterium
GTGTTTCTATTGCATCAAATGCCATTGAGCCAACTGAGATAATAGCCATAATATTTTTCCCTGGTTTAGTTTATAACAAATGCTGCAAATGTAAAAGATAAAAACAGAATATTCCCATTGGATGTGTTGTGGCACGATTTAATGCCGATTAAAAAAATAATAAACGCATTAACTTTACAAAATGCTTCTATCTATACATCCAAAAAATCCCCAGCCACGCTTATTAAGCCAGGTGGCTGAATGTCTTAAAGACGGGGGAGTTATTATTTACCCAACAGATACAATTTATGGACTTGGCTGCGACATTTTTCAGCAGAAAGCAATCGAACGTATTTGTCAAATTAAAAATGTAGATCCCAAAAAGGCACAACTTTCTTTTATATGCCGCGACCTGAGCCACCTAAGCGACTATACTAAGAGCATTGACACTCCCCTTTACCGGGTATTGAAAAATTATCTGCCTGGACCATACACTTTTATATTGCCCGCAAGCAAACAAGTACCCAAGATACTTAAAAGCAAAAAGGATACTATTGGTTTACGTATACCCGACAATGTTATCTGCGGTGAAATTTTGGAAACGCTGGGAAATCCAATATTAAGCGCTTCCCTTCCCGGGGAGATGGTAGAGGAATTTACCGATCCGGAAATAATCTATGAGAAATTCGGCAAGTTGGTTGATTTTGTTATTGATGGCGGGCCGGGTGGCGTAGTACCTTCTACCGTTATTGACTGCACCACCGCCGACTGGACAGTTATCCGCCAGGGCGCTGGTGATTGGAAAGGATGAGAAGTTTTTTTGCCCGGATATAAAGCACTTGATTTTATCCTTTTTCTTTAACTGTCATTTTCCTTTTCTCTTCTTTCTCTTTTCTCTTCTTTCTCTTTTACAAATGCATTACCAGCAAACAACGTTTGTGTAGGAAAAGCAAATTCAATTCCTTCTTTTTCAAAAGCCTCAAAAATTTGCATATACATAATTTGTTGCCGGTTCATGTATTCAGTGTAATCCGGGCCGGTTATGTAGTAAACGCTTTCGAATTTGAGACTGAAATCACCAAATTCTGAAAAGTGACTTCTATCGAAAGTTGCGCCTTCGATACTTTCTATAATCCCTTTAATGATCACGGGTATTTTTCTCAGTTGCTCGGCCGTTGTTTGGTATATGACGCCTATACTGAAAACCACCCTGCGACGTTCCATTCTTTTAAAATTGTGAACACGTGACTCTGTAAGGTCTTTATTGGAAAATATTAATTGCTCGCCGCTGATTGCGCGGATCCTCGTGGTTTTGATACCTATATATTCCACGCTACCGGCTTTATCATCTACCTTCAAAAAATCTCCAATTTCAAAAGGGCGGTCAAAGAAAATAACGAAGTAACTAAACAAGTCTCCCAAAATAGTTTGCGCTGCGAGGGCTACCGCGATACCTCCAATACCGAGGCCAGTAATTATAGTTGTTACATTATACCCAAGATTATTCATCAGGAAAACGATTCCCACTATCCAGATACCAGCTTTAAAAATCAGGATAAGTCCCCGGGCCTGTTTTTGTTTGGTTTCGCTATTTTCCTGGCGGCCTAAAAATGCAAATATTGAATATTGCACTGCCGATGAAAGCAACCGCAAAACGTAAAACGTAATCACAAATAAAAAAGCAACTTCAATAATCCGGTTGACCCTTGTATTAAAAGTGAGGTAATGCAAGGCTGCATAGATCGCAACAAAATATAAGAAGGGTATTAGACATTTTTCGATGGCAAGTACTATAAAATCATCAAAAGAATTTGTCGTTCTTTGTGACCAATTTTTAATTCGCCTCAATACAGGCAATCTTAAAATCTTGATAATGCTGAACGCTACCAGCACAATACCAAAAGCTATTCCCCAGTCCTTTAAAGGATTACCAAAATAAACTGTGTCCCAGAAATTCATACTTCTCTATTAAATGTTGAGGCCAGAAGACCTTAAAATAGCCATTTCTAACAATTAGCTGTTTTAAAAAAAAGTTACTGTGGAGCTATATTTAATTCAAATAGCCAAATACTAATCCTGCAAAAATAACTATGCATTTTTATTGCCATTGCCTGCAGGCTAAGAGGGAATAATATATCATTAAACGGAAGGCGCGAAAGAAGCTGGTTTATTTAACTTTCCTTTTGTTTTTGTTCCTGTTCCTGTTCATTGATCTTCATGAAAGGTTTTAATATATCAATAGGCACAGGGAAGATGGTCGTAGAATTATTTTCCGTAGCGATTTCACGCAACGTTTGAAGATAGCGGAGTGTAAGAGCACTTGGTTGCTCGCTTAATATTTTAGCTGCATCGCTCAGGCGTTGAGAAGCCTGGAACTCACCTTCAGCAGAAATTACCTTCGCCCGGCGCTCTCTTTCTGCTTCTGCCTGCTTAGCCATAGCACGCTGCATTTCCTGCGGAAGATCTATTTGCTTTACTTCTACATGCGTCACCTTTACACCCCATGGTTCTGTTTGCTGGTCAATTATTTGTTGCAAGCGAATATTAATCTTTTCTCTTTGGGATAAAAGGTCATCAAGCTCTGATTGGCCCAAGACACTTCGCAAGGTAGTTTGCGAAAGTTGTGAAGTACCAGCGAGATAATTTTCAATTTCAATAATTGCGAGTTGGGGATCTACTACACGGAAATATATAACGGCATTCACTTTTATCGAAACGTTGTCAGATGTGATAACATCCTGCGGAGGCACATCCATTACCACTGTACGCAAACTTACCTTTACCATTTTATCTATTATTGGTATCAGTAAAATAAGGCCCGGCCCTTTTACACCTCCACCCAGCACACGCCCCAGGCGAAAGATAACACCTCTCTCGTATTCGCGAAGAATGCGTATTGCGCTGGCAAGAATATATAATACAAATACAAGAACAATAATAAGAGTAAATGGTAGCTGTTGCATTCTTAAGTTTTTTTAATTTTTAAAATTCATAAATAATTGAAGAAAGATTTTTTGCAGGTAATTAGGCCTGCTCAACATATAATGTTAGTTTTTTGATTTCTTTTACAACAACCCTTTCGTCCCTCGCAATTTCTCCTGATAATGATTCAGCTTTCCAGATTTCACCATTTACTCTTACTCTTCCAAACGGTTGAAGCGGCTCCATTGTTTGTCCAAATTTACCGATTAAACTTTCAATACCTGTCGATGGCCTCAATCGTTGCGCTTTAAGCCCCATTCCGACTATGAATAAAAAGAATAAGGCAGTAACGGCGGTAACCCCAAACACCAACGCCCGTGAGAGAGTCACAAAATTTTCTGTTGGGCTCGCCCTGAATAAAATCAGGGAACCCAACAATACTGAAGCAATGCCGCCAACAGTCAGCATTCCATGACTTATTATTTTTATCTCTAAAAGAAAAAGGATAATACCAAAAATGATTAAGCCAATTCCTGCATAGTTCACAGGCATCGTATTCATAGCATAAAAAGCAAACACTAAAAATATTACGCCTGCAATGCCCGGCAATATAGCGCCGGGACTAAACAGCTCAAACATAATTCCGTAGAAACCAAGCATCATAAGAATGTAAGCGACATTGGGATCGCTGATGCGATCAAGAATTTTTTGAAAAAATCCCATCTGTATTGTTTCGATCTTCGCATTTTTGGTATGCAGTATTTTAAACCCGTTGTCTAGTTCCACTTGTTTGCCATCAATTTGATTGAGCAACACCTGGTCGTTAAGAGCAACGAGGTCAATTACATTTTTTTCCAGCGCTTCTCTCGCGGTAAGGGCTACACTATTTCGCACAGCGTCTTCGGCCCACTCCGCATTGCGGTTTCTTTTCTGTGCAATGGTCTTTATAAATGCAGCAGCATCATTCATTACTTTTTCATTCATGGTAGAATCCATGCCACCATGCATAGAGACGGGGCGCGCAGCGCCAATGTTGGTTTCCGGCGCCATAGCAGCAATGTTGGCTGCCATAGTAATAAAAACTCCGGCAGAACCTCCGTGTGCACCGGTTGGAGAAATATACACCACCACCGGCACCTGCGATTGCAAAATATCTGTAACGATTCCTCTTGTAGCATTTACCAACCCGCCCGGTGTGTTCAAATGGATGAGCAAGCACTCGGCATTTTTGCTTTCCGCCGCTTGTATGCTTTTGTGGATGAACTCAGCAGAGGAAGGATTAATGCCTCCGTTTATATTTATTGAAACAGCTGTTTGGCAGGTAACCGTAACCGGTAGTAATAATAAAAGAACACCAAATAACTTCAGCCGCCGCAAACTTTTAAGCTTGCAAACAATTTTCAAAATGTTCATACTTGTAATTTACAAAAAAGAGAAATGGTAAAATAAAGTTTAGGCAATTGTTGATGAAAAAATAACTGTAGATGTATCTTCTACGGCAATTGACCATTTGATTTAGGTATAGGATTTAGCTTGGTGAATCTCTTCCAAAAATTAAGGAAACCTTGTCTATACTTTTTCTACCAATAACCTTTCAGACACTATATTACTCAATATTTCTGTGCGTGCTTTTCCATATATTATTGTCATTGACTTATCAAAAGATTCTATTGACTTGATTTTAATTTTTATGCCTAAATGCATATCACGGTTACTTAAAAACTTTAGAAACTCAGATGATGTATGAATTACAGCGGCAAATATTACTGTTTCACCAACCTGGCATTCACTTAGTTTATTATATTCTTTCAAGGCAATCTTCCCATTTTTGTCGGGTATAGGCGAACCATGCGGATCAACCTTTGGATAGCCAAGCAACTCATCCATCTTCTCAAAAAATTCGGGCGATTTTATATGTTCCATTTGTTCGGCAATATCATGCACATATTCCCAACCAAAATTCATCTTACCTACCAAAAACATTTCCGTAAGGCGG
Organism: Chitinophagales bacterium; assembly: GCA_038199105.1. Taxonomy (GTDB): domain Bacteria; phylum Bacteroidota; class Bacteroidia; order Chitinophagales; family Chitinophagaceae; genus Ginsengibacter. The sequence continues at coordinate 4,898 of JBBPZF010000924.1, forward strand.
TGTTTACGAATAATCAGTCCCGCTTCCCTTTTACCTTTTTCAGTAAGACGGAGAGGTTTGTAGCTTTCATAATACACCAGCTTTTTTTCAGCCAGTTTTTTCATCATGCTGTTCACTGTGGGCATTTTAATTTCTAATGATTTGCTTAAATCATTTACGCTCACTTCGCCTTTGTCATCTGCAAGGTTAAACAATGCTTTCAGGTAATTTTCTTCTGTTAAAGAGTTCATTTACTAAAACTAAGAAATGTTCTTTTCGAAAAAGAAAAAATAAATTTTATTAGTGTAATCTAACTTTGTAGTTTTGTCTATAAATCATCTAGTCATCTATGTCTTTGTACAATTTTAAAAGTCTTATAAAACAATGGGAACCACAATAAATGAAGCCAATCAATTTTTTCAAATGGAACAGCATCATTTCGCTATTCCATCTTATGAAAAATCATTGCTTTACAGCGAGCTTATGTTTCGCCATGCAGCGGAAGCCGACAATTTAGGGATTCACGTGGTTTCGCCCTTCTTTGTTTCATGCATCAACATAGCAAATAATTTTGCAGCCCTAAATAATACAGAAAGAGCTAAGTGGCTATTTTTTATACAATGTACGGCAACTTAAGATGTTGAATAAAAGAGGATGCATTACTGAAACACTTTATTTGGAATGTAGGCATAATTGGAAAAAGGCGGTAGTGCAGCTATCTGTATTTCACCGGGGAATCAACCAACCCCTAAGTATGAATTTTTGGTCGGAGGAAACTTATAATAAAATACAAAATGCAAAAGCGATCCTAAGTGTGCAAAACGTCGGCATGAATTAAAACTTATGCGATTAATTGTAACAATAGTTAGAGCATTCAAGCTTCTTAGTTTGCCTATTAAAAATAATAATTGATATGAATTGTCTTTTTATCAAATTTTTGATTTCGTTTTTTCTTGTTTCAACAATGCTTTACCCTATAGCCTCCTCCGCGCAAAACGACACGCCTATAGAAAATGCATTCAATAAAAAATATAATTTATTTAACCCCGTGCCCAAAAAACAGATGAAGGAAATGGAAACAGACCGCCCCGACGTTACTGAAAGTGCCTATACCGTAGAGCCTGGCCATTTTCAGGTGGAAACTGATTTATATAAATTTGTACGCAATAGCGGGGGCGAAACAAACAGCACAACGCATATTTTTAACCTCGGTAACTATAAACTTGGATTATCTGAAAGGTCAGACATACAATTTGTTATTCCCACATATATTAGTAATAACCTGCGCGAACGCAGCACAAATAAAGTAATCGGCAGAACGGGCGGCTTTGATGATATAACACTGCGGTTTAAATATAACATCTGGGGTTATGCAGGAGGTAGAACGGCATTGGCTGCACTTCCTTTTATTTCTCTTCCTACTTCATCGTTTTCCCACAACGGAGTGCAGGGTGGCATTGTGTTTCCGTTTGCTTTAAAAATAAATAAAGGGTTAGATTTTGGCACACAGATAGAATTAGACATTATAAAAGAAGATGATGACACCTATCATCCCGAATATTTATATTCTTTCACATTCGGCAAATCTTTCTCTAAAAAATTAGGAGGGTTCGCGGAATCTGTGGTTTCGCTGAGTGCTTATAATAAGCACACAGATCTATTTGTAAATAGTGGCATCATCTATTCAATTTCTGAAGATTTTAATATAGATGCCTGGTTCAATTATCGCATTAATAAACAAGCTGACAAGATATTTTTTGCTGGTTTTTCATTCAGATTATAATAAAAAAATAAATGTTACAAGAAGCAGAGCATGAAGTTGCAAATAAAAAAGGATGGCGTAAAGAAAACTTTTCTGAATCCTTACCCGAAGTCCACTCCTCTATAGATGTGCCGGAAAATGCAGGTTTCTGGAAAACCCTGCTTGCTTTTACCGGGCCGGGGCTAATGGTTGCCGTAGGTTATATGGACCCCGGAAATTGGGCAACAGACATCGCCGGCGGCGCACAATTTGGCTATACGTTGCTGTGTGTAATTCTTATTTCCAATTTTTTTGCTACGATATTGCAACACCTTGCTCTAAAGTTGGGTATCGTTACCGGCAGGGATTTAGCGCAGGCTTGCCGTGACCACTACAGCCCGGCAGTTAGTTTTGTATTATGGGTACTTTGTGAAATTGCCATAGCCGCTTGCGATATTGCTGAAGTAATTGGCTCTGCCATAGCCATCAATATTCTTTTTCACATACCACTTACCTGGGGAGTTCTTATCACTGCCTCAGATGTTTTGGTTATTTTATTTTTTCAATATAAAGGGTTCCGCTACATTGAAAGCATAGTTGCCGGGTTAATATTTGTAATTCTTGTATGTTTTGGATTTGAAATGTTACGCTCCCAACCAGAAATTTTTCCTATGCTAAGCGGCTTGATACCGCGGGCAGAGGTAGTTACCAATCCCACTATGCTTTACATCGCTATTGGTATCTTGGGCGCAACCGTAATGCCGCACAATCTTTACCTGCATAGCAGCATTGTACAAACACGCAAATATCCACGCACTATACCCGGCAAAAAAATGGCAATCAAGTTTGCTACCATAGATAGTAATGCATCTCTGTTAATTGCTTTTTTTATTAATGCGGCTATATTAATTCTTGCTGGAGCCACTTTTCACACAACAGGCCACAAGGAAGTAGCTGATATTATGGATGCGCATAAGTTGCTGACACCCTTGCTGGGCACAACCTTAGCCAGTACACTCTTTGCAGTTGCGCTATTGGCTTCCGGGCAAAACTCCACCCTTACAGGAACCCTTGCCGGGCAAATAGTAATGGAAGGTTTCTTACACATTCGGCTGAAACCCTGGCTGCGAAGGCTTATCACCCGCTTAATAGCCATTATACCTTCATTTATAGTTACCCTCTTATATGGCGACAGCGGTACTTCTTCCCTGCTTGTATTAAGCCAGGTAATTCTTTCCATGCAGTTGAGCTTTGCCGTTATTCCCCTTGTATTATTTACCAATAGCAAGGCAAAAATGGGGCAGTTTGCGAACAAACCTTTCCTGAAAGCCGTCGTGGCAGTAGTAAGTATTATCATATTGGTATTGAATCTTTATTTGTTAGTTGAAACGTTCGTGTAAAGTAAACCAGTTAATTATTTTGCAACTTGTAAAAACTTTGTAGTCCGTGATAATTAAATTTTTACATAATTAGGGTTAATCTCAAAGGATTTAGTGAATGCCATATCATAATAAAAACCAAAGATATAGTCTCACTCCCCTTCTGCTTCTTAAAACAAGGAATTCCTATCAAAAGACTAAGCTTTCATTTCGCTTAATTTTGCTTCATGAGCAAAGTCCGCATGGCGAATGAAAAACGATCCAAACCGCCAGACCCTGATACCACCGTAACATTAAAAGAAAAATTTGCTGCGTTAAAAAATCTGCCAAAGTTTTTTAAATTGGTTTGGCAAACCAATCATTCGTACACCATATTAAATGCAGTGTTACGATTGATGCGTTCGGCCTTGCCTGTCGCCATCCTCTATATTGGCAAATTAATCATAGATGAAATAATCACTTTAAGCAAAAGCGCATCGCCCGATCATAGATATTTGTGGAAACTCTTGATTGCAGAATTTGCACTTGCTATTTTATCCGATGCTTTGAGCCGGGCGGTTCTTTTGGTAGATAGTTTGCTCGGCGATCTTTTCTCAAATTATACTTCTGTAAGAATTATGGAGCATGCGGATACATTGGATCTTGATCAGTTTGAGGACTCTGCTTTTTATGATAAGCTGGAGAGAGCAAGGCAACAAACCATTGGCCGCACTATTTTATTATCACAGGTTTTAACGCAGGTACAGGATATTATTACCATGGCATTTCTTGCCGCAGGATTAATGGCTTTTAATCCATGGCTTATTTTATTATTAATGGTTGCGATAGTTCCCGCTTTTCTTGGAGAAAGTTATTTTAATGATCGCACGTATGCGCTCACACGTGGCCAAACACCCGAGCGCCGTGAGCTTGACTACATGCGTTATTTGGGTGCAAGCGATGAGACAGCCAAAGAAGTAAAGCTTTTTCGGTTATCGCGATTTTTGGTAGACCGTTTTAAAACACTTAGTAATAAATTTTATGATGATAATAAAAAATTATCTACGAAGCGTGCAGCATGGGGAATTGTGTTTGCTTTGCTTGGCAGCGCCGGTTATTACACTGCGTATATTGTGATGATTGTAAAAACGGTGGATGGTGCTTTGACCATTGGTACGCTTACATTTCTTGCGGGTTCTTTCAGGCAACTAAGAACTTTATTGGAAAATATTTTATCAAGATTTACTTCCGTTTCGCAAGGCGCTATTTACCTGCGTGATTTTTTTGAGTTTTTTGAAATAGAACCAAAGATTAAAGCACAGGAAAATCCTCTTCCGTTTCCAAATCCTATTAAACAAGGATTTACTTTCGAGAATGTTGGCTTCAAATATCATAATAGTGAGAAGTGGGCCAACAGGCACATTA